>CAILMA010000515.1 GCA_903835145.1 uncultured Bacteroidota bacterium | reverse complement strand
ATAGATACAAAACAACAAAGCCCATCGCGCAGATGGGCTTTGTTGTTTTACAACTTGAATTGAGTTTTGATTGAAGATGTCGACAATTGCTATTTTACAATAGATCGATTATTAGTGCATATCGCCCATGTCTATTTTCACCTTCTGTTTGTTTTCCTTTACAACGAGCACAAAAGGAATGCAAATCAGGAACATTACCCCAATAAACAAGAATACATCCATGTAAGACTGTACGCCAGCCTGGTTATTCAGGGTGTAATCCAGTGATTTATAGGCACTTTGCAAAGCAAGATCAGGCGCCATTCCCTTAGCCATAAATGAACGTTTCATTAAGTCGACACGCTGCATCACCGCCGGGTTGTCCATTGAGAGGTTAGTACCCAGATACGTTTTGTGTACCACATTTTGCCTTGCCATATAAGTGGTAATGAGCGCTATACCAAACGAGCCACCGAGTTGCCTCATCATTCCGGTAAACGATGCTCCCTGTCCTATCTGTTGTCCCTTTAGGGTTGACAGGGAAAGCGATGTGATAGGTATAAACAACATTCCCATGCCCAACCCTCTAAATATCAACATCCAGAAAAAGGCATCTTTGGATGTATCTGGCGTTAAGACTTTATAACCCCAAAAACTGTATATAAAGAAGATGATCATCCCCAGCGCCACAAGGTATTGCTGTTTGGCACCCCTTGCCAGCATCTGACCAATAATTGGCATCATAAAGGCAGTAGTAAGTGCGGCAGGTATCATAAGTGCACCAGCCTGTTGAGGCGTCCAGTGGAGCGTACTTTGCACGTAGAGCGGGATGATGAACGTAGAGCCATACAGGCCGAAACCGAGGATAAAGGAAAGAATTGTTCCAACCCGCAGATTCCCATTTTTGAGCACTCGAAGTTCCACAATCGGGTTCTTGGTCGTGAGCTCGCGCCATATAAAGAAGAAAAAGCCGAAGAAGGAGGTTACCGCCAGTACAGTAATGGTCGTATTTGTAAACCAATCGTCTTCCTGTCCGCGCTCCAGTACGTATTGCAGCGCACCTACAGAAATAGCCAGCAACCCGATTCCAAGAAAGTCAATTTCACTGATTGCTTTTTTAGCTGCATATTTTGGACTTCTCACGAATTGTAGCGTCAAAAGTGCAGCTATAGTACCAATAGGTATATTGATGTAGAAAATGTAAGGCCAGGTATAGTGATCTACTATATAGCCACCCAAGGGCGGGCCCAGTGTTGGACCAATGATAACGCCAAGTCCATAAATGGCCTGCGCCATACTTCTTTTTTCTGGTGGGTAGCTCTCTGTAATTATGGTTTGTGAGGTTACAAGCAAAGCACCTCCGCCGAGGCCTTGTAAGAACCTGTAGGCAACCAGCTCCCAAATACCATGGGCATTACCGCACATGAAGGAGAAAAACGTAAAGATTATAATAGAAACAGCAAAGTAGTTGCGCCTGCCGAACTGTGCTGAAAGCCAGCTTGTCATAGGTACAATAATTACATTACCGATAGCGTAGGCTGTTATTACCCAGCTTACTTCACTCAGCGTAGCTCCAAGGTTGCCCTTCATATCATTCAGAGCTACGTTTACTATGGTGGAGTCTACTATCTCAAGCAAGGCGCAAAAAATGGCCGTGATGGTAATAATAACCCGCCGTGAACCGTATTCTACAAGTGAATCAGTTTGCATGATGGTGTTTGTATTTAATAACTCCAGCACATGGGTAGCTTTGAACCTACCCAAACGATGGTAAATATTGTTTGCTGTAAATAGGGTAGCAATTAGTCAAGATGCACATCCACATCAACATTCATACCGGGTTTTAATTCCTTGATGAACTGGTCGTGGCCGGTGAATTCAATTTTGATAGGCAGACGCTGAACGGTTTTTACGAAGTTGCCAGAAGCATTGTCGGGAGGCAGCAGGGCGAACCTTGCTCCTGTTGCCGGAGAAAGTGAAGTTACTTTCGCTTCAAATTCATGGCCCGGGTATGCATCTATATGCACAATCACTTTTTGACCTGTACGTATCTTAGCTAACTGTGTTTCTTTGAAATTTGCTACAACCCATGGGTCATTGTCAGATATTACGCTGAACAACGACTGACCTACCTGTAGCAGCTGCCCTAACTGAACGTTGACTTTAGAAACCTGACCATCGTTAGGTGCGAGGATAACAGTATAAGAAAGGTTGAGCTTTGCGTTTTCAAGATCAGCTTTTCTCTGCTGTATCGTTGCATTAGCAACGCCAATCATTTGGCCGGTTGCAGTACTTTGAGAAGAGGCTGCATTGGTTTGCCTTGATGCAGCAATTTTTTGGTCGTTGAGCACGTTGAGCTGCCTTTCGGCGGTCTGCTTGGCTGCTTCCGCCTGCTCATATTGCTGCTGCGTAATAGAGTTGTCCTTTATCAGGTTGCTGTACCTTTCGAAGTCTTGTGTTGCCCTGCGAAGGGTAATTTTGGCGGCTTCAATCTGAGCATCAACTGTGCTTATATTAGCCTGATAGGATTCAATAGTCGCTTTAGAAGCAGTTGTATTGGCCTGAGCAACGTTCAGATTGTTTTCTGCTGCCGCAAGGGCGGCTTCGGCCTGCTGCACCTGTATAAGCTCGGTGCGATTATCCAGTATAAGCAGTGTGTCGCCCATTTTCACTTTCTGGTTATCCTTCACTCTTATATCTGTTACATACCCTGAAATACGTGGTATCACCGGGCTTATGTTGCCATCTATCTGAGCATCATCAGTGTCTTCGTGGTGTTGCCCGTGAATGTATTTAATCATGCCGAAAGTGCCACCCACAATAACAAGTATTGAAAGTACAATCGGGAAAATTTTATTCTTCTTAGGTGCTGGTGTTTCTGTGCTTGCAGGAGCGTTTGTTGCTTCGTTTGGTTTCATATATTTTTATGTATTTATATGTTGTTAGTTTTTATGATTTCTATTTCTTGTTAGCGTATTCGTCGGAAAGAGTGCCTGCTGTTTCCTGAAGTTTCTTGTAGGCAAGGATGGCATCAGCTTTTGATATTACGTAGTTAATATTTGCCTGTAGCTGTGCTACATCTGCCTCCAGTAATTCCGTGGTTGTTACCAGATTGTTGTTGAATTTGTTCTTAGTTATCCGGTAATTCTCATTCGTCTGGTCTATTGCCTTAAGATAAACGTCCGTCTTCCTTTTGCTTAGCAGATAATTTTGATAGGCCTGGCTCACTTGTATATGCACCTGATCGTTCAGCATCCCTTCGTTTAATTGTATCTGATGGAGGCGTGACTTTGCGGCATCTACCTTGGCTCCTGTTTTCCATATTGCACCAAAATTGTACTGTAGCCCTATACCTACATTGAGCGCATTGGTTACAGTAAGCAGGTTCGGTACATCAGCAGCTATATAGCCACCTGTGAGCGCAATGCCTGGGTAGTACTCCCCCTTTGTAGCCTTAATTTGAGCTCCTGCAGCTTTTTCTCTAAAGCCTAATGACGCTACATCTTTTCGGTTTTTCATCGCCGTTTCTTCCCATTGCACCATATTGCCAGAGTAGTTCTCATCCTGAAATGCACCTGAATCGGGTATGATCTGAGTTTCCTCAGGCAGTCCCAACATTAGCGACATATTGATGCAGGCTATTTTATAATTGTTCTCCGCATCAAGCTTGGTCAGTTCTATGTTAGATTGCTGTAATTCTACCTTTAACAGGTCGTTACGCGCTACTAATCCATTTTTTTCAAGATTGGTGAAGTCTTTAACGCGCTGCACTTGCTGGGTAAGATTGGTTTTTATCAAATCGATGGTTTTTAGCGACTTGTATAAATTACCGTAAGCGCTAATAGTATTTTGAAGTACTTCTTCTTTTTGGCTCTCTGCATCAAGTTTTGCAGCTTGTTCCAGATATTTTGCTGATTCTGCGCCATATTTTATACTAAATCCGGCAAATAATGGCAACGATGCGTTTACAAGAGCGTATGCTGCCTGGTCTACGCTTATTCCGCTACCCTGGGAGCTGCCACCACTGCT
>CAILMA010000514.1 GCA_903835145.1 uncultured Bacteroidota bacterium | reverse complement strand
CCTGCGCCTTCCGCACCACCATGAAAGAAAACGATAAGAATATCGCACTTTGTTTTGGCCAGTGTGGTATAGGCGGTAACCAACGAGTCGTTATTTAGGTCAAGGCAGTTTTTGTGTGGGGCGAACGATACGAACCCTATACGGGTATTTCTTACGGTAATGGTATCTAAAGGGTGTTGTAGTATGCCACTTGTTCGAATGTTGTTTTGCATCAGAAAGTTTAGTGTGCTGGCAGCGCCATCTGGCCCGAAGTCATAAGAGTGGTTGTTGGCGAGATTGAGGTAATTGAAATTGGCCTCCTTAAGCCAACGGGCATACCTCAGTGGGGTGCGGAAGGCATAGCAATTTTTCCCGTCGCCGCAATCTTTGAACACATGCACGGTATCTGCAATAGCGCCTTCGAGGTTAGCAAGGCGGAGGTCAGCTTTTTGCAAATAGGGTAAGGCATAACGCAATATGCTCGCTCCATTGCTGTCTGGCAGGTAGTCGGGCGATGGATAACTCGAGCCCACCATTACGTCGCCCAATATATCAAGTGAAATAATGTCCGTTTTGGATTTTGTTGCGGTAGGTACGTCCTGTGGTTTGTGGTTGCTTTTTTTTGCATAAAGCCCATGAGAAAAAAGTACCACACCTGCAATGGTTGCCAGAATAATAGTATTACGTTTGATGGCAAGCGTTAGTACGGGCATAGATTCACTTTTTCTAATCAACAAAAGCTGTCAGGTATACAAAAATACCAATAAAAGGGAAATGGAATAATGTGCCGAATGGAAATAATATTGAGACAACCTCACGTCACGAAATAATGATGTCCAGTCCTACCAGTGGACCGGCAGCAATATTTTTCAGGAAGAGTTTTAGTGTTGTGGCAGTTACAACGAACTTAAGAGTCTAATAATAGCTGCCGGTAGAAAGGTAATGTGCTACGTAATCCTTTATGCCTTCCTCTATCGTGGAAAATGGATAAGGATACCCGGCGTCGATTAGCTTCTTCATATTCGCCTCAGTGAAGTACTGATATTTGTCCCGAATATCAATTGGGGTATCCACATAAGCAATGTTCACAGGCAGGTGAAGTGCATTGAAAATGGCCGTAACGAGGTCATTAAAAGATCTTGCCGTGCCCGTGCCGGTATTATACAGACCCGACTCCGGCTTGTTTTGCATGAGCCAGCAGCAAATACTTACGACATCCTTTACATAAATGAAGTCGCGCATTTGCTCGCCATCCTTGTATTCAGGCACATGAGAACGGAACAATTTTACTGTATCGCTGGTATTGATCTGGTTAAAAGCGTGGAATATCACCGATGCCATGCGGGCCTTATGATATTCGTTAGGGCCATATACGTTAAAGAACTTAAGTCCGGCCCAGAAAGGCGGTGTTTTTGTCTGTTGCAGCGCCCACAGGTCGAATTCATTTTTCGAAACGCCGTATGGGTTTAGCGGCTGAAGTTTCGAAACCAGTTCAGCAGAGTCTGTATACCCGAATTCACCGTTGCCGTACGTAGCAGCAGATGAGGCATAAACCAATGGTATGTTTTCACGCACACAAAGGTCCCACATGTCCTTACTGTAGTCGAGGTTAAGTTCTTTGTGAATGGCATAATCCATCTCCGTTGTATCGGTCCGCGCTCCAAGGTGGAAAACAGCGTTAATGATACCCGGATTTGACCGTTGCCACTCAAAAAAATGAGTCCTTTCTATCTTTTGGAGCAATGTTTTGTTATCAAGGTTTTGCCACTTTTTTTCAACTGAAAAATCGTCGACAAGTATGAGCTTATTTAAGCCCATCTTGTTCAAATACCCTACAAGGTAACTGCCAATAAACCCGGCAGCACCTGTTACAACAATCACATCATTTTCCTGCATGAGGTTATTAGAATTCACTTATTTATGCTCAGCTTCAGCGGCTGGTTTAGTTTCTTCCGCTTTTTTAGGAGCTTCTGTGGCTTCTTTCTTTTCGGTTTCAGCAGCAGGTGTTGCGCCCTTTACTTCTTCAGTAGTTTCTTTCTTTTCTCCATTACCTTCTTTCTCGCTCATAGCGGGGATGAAGTTAAGAGCAGCAATAAATAAGCCTACCAGAATAATGATGAGCCAGAAGGAAGATTGGAAGGATACCTTAGTTTTTTCCCTTGCCGGATTCGTCTCATTATGAGTTTCGTGCGCCATAATTTTTTTTATAATGCCGCAAATTTAAACTTTTACCGTCATTTTCCGAAGGACTCACAAAAAAAAGTAAAATGACCGCAGTATAAGACAGTCCTTTTAATTAAAGAGTGCACCTTAGAAAATAGGTTTCTATGGTCTATCTGCTTGGGGGTAGGCTACGGGGGTAACCATGGTTGGTAAATACTTAATTGTTTCGGTTTGGTTTTCGCGTCCCGGGCTGGGTTTTCACCGCGATCGTGGTTGCTCAAATAAGGTCGCTAACTTTCCATATTCAGTTTTTTAAAAGCCCACAATCATTATTTTTTCTTGAATAATACCTGCTATGGCACGGTTGTTGCGTTCCATTTTTTGATTGTTAGGGTATAATTCTTGATTTATTTGTGCCGGCGAAAAATAAAAAGTAGCGAAAGAAACAGAAAATAAAATGCAAAAGTGCTTGCAGAAGGTAGCTTTGCATAAAATGAAGTTAGTTATTCCATATTTTTTATTTTATTTTTGCGGAATTACCAAACAGATATTTTATTTTTGCCATAAAATTTTAAAAACCATTAATGCAGAAAAGACCAAAAGGCAAACCATTTTTCAGGCCCAGGCTGCCACAGAATGAACACCGCTTAAATAATGAAATTACTGCCCCGCAGGTGAGGGTGATAGGGGACGATATAGAACCCGGTATATACCCGATAGCTGATGCCCTTAAGATGGCGCTCGCACAAGAAGTAGATCTGGTTGAGATTTCTCCTAATGCTGTGCCGCCCGTTTGTAAACTTATTGACTACAAAAAGTTCCTCTACGAGAAAAAGAAAAAAGACAAGGAACAAAAAGCGAAAGCAAAACAGTCAGAAGTAAAAGAAATACGCTTTACGCCAAATACAGATGACCATGACTTTGATTTCAAGGCAAAACACGCTGAGAAATTTTTACAGGATGGTAATAAAGTGAAATGTTACGTTCAGTTTAAAGGTAGGGCTATCATGTTTCAGGAGCGCGGAGAGTTGCTGCTGCTGAAATTTGCTGAGCGACTGGCAGAACATGGCGGACTGGAGTCTATGCCCAAAATGGAAGGACGCCGCATG
>CAILMA010000513.1 GCA_903835145.1 uncultured Bacteroidota bacterium | reverse complement strand
TGCACGTTGAGTTCAACCGACGAGTACATACCAGATGCATGAAACAATTTTTGAACAAGGGAAATAGGAGCAAGAATGTACTTGTCGTCAAATTCATCGCTCACCGAAAAAGTGCCTGCTGGGTGAAGTTTCAGCGATTCAAACGCATTCAGAGGATCGTTTTCAGGATTTGTAACGGATGGGTTGGGGTAGTAGAGGAGTATGTAACTAAAGACATTATTTCTATCTGCGCCCAGCTCATGGGCTATTCTCAGCCCAAGGATTGCGGTGTAAGGGTTGCCATCTGAAATGGTATCAACACCATCAATTGAATCGCGTACGTTGTTTACTTTAAAATATTGATTCTCAATACCTTTAACCACAACCACCTTTTGTCGGTTTGCGCTGCCTGCCAGTGCGTCCTGGTCGCCCGCCAGCGCATTATCTTCTATAACCGGGCAAAGACTATTTACCCCTTCTATTTTACTTATGTCATCGAGCTTCACCAGCGAAGATGAAAAAAACTTACCTCGCTGAGCCGTAATTTTAATACCGGGGTAAAAGGCTTTGTACATGTCTTTTACCATCAGCTCAAAACCATTGAAAACAGAGAACAGAATTATCATTGCAGCGCTGCTTATGGCAATAGCTGCCATACTGATACGGGAAAGGATGGGGACTGCATTAGCCTGCCCCTTGCCCATCAGGTACCTGCGCGCTATCAGCCATATCAGGGACTGTTTCATCAGGCCTGTCCTTGTGCGTTTTCCCTTTCTGCGCGTTCGTCGTTTATTTTTTTGAACAATTGCTCCATTTTGAACACATGGTCAAGTGTATCATCGGCATAAAAATGCAGTTGTGGTATGCGACGCAATTGGTTTTTTACCCTTAGGCCGAGTAGTTTGCGCCATTCGCCCATTTTCTCTCTGATCTTTGTGAGCAGTGCGTTTTGGTCTTTAACCTGGTAAAAACTTAAGTATATTCTGGCCTCAAGCAGGTCTGGTGTTACCATAACTTTTGAAATAGATACCATTCCGCCACCTACAATATTCATCCCTTCCCGCTGAAAGATATCACTCATTTCCTCCATTATCAGCTGCCCTACTTGTTTTTGCCTCTTATTTTCTTCCATAACTATGCAAATATAATGATAAAGCAACGCCGAAGGCATTCAGAATATTTGATAGCGCGCTGACCAACGAGACCTTTAACAAATTAAATACAGCACTATTATTTGCAATATTGCTTTATATAGTCTGCTGCATTTGGGTTTCTCATGTTTTTAGCTATAAAGAAATCATGACATGCGTCTTTGTCCTTTATTTTTGCTCTATAGACACCGCGATAGATATATCCCTGCGACCACATTGGGTCAATATTCAGGGCTGCGTCTAAATCTTCGATAGCTGCTTTGTAGTTTTTTTGCTCGCCAAAAACAACACTACGGTTTACATATCCCATTATGTGGCTCGGTTTAAGTTTTACTTCAGCATTGTAATCTTCGATTGCTCCGGAAAGATTGCCGAGTTTATATTGAGCGGTTCCCCTCATACTATAGGCGATATAAAAATCGGGCCGAATTTTGATGGCTTCCGTAAAGTCGCTTATAGCACCTTTGTAGTTTGCCATTGTATATTCTGTTCTTGCCTTTGCAAACACAGCTACAAAAAGGTCTGGTTTCTTTTCAATAGCTTTATCTATGTCTTTTTTGTATGCTTTTTCATCCCCCAGTACCTCTTCAATATTTGCTCTGTTGAAGTAGGCCAGGGCAAATGTGCTGTCAAGTAAAATTGTTTTAGAATAATATACATAGGCATTAGTAAAGTCACCCAATAACTCACAAACCCCGCCAAGTGCGTAGCAAGCTTTATAGTTGTTGGAATCCGCAGCTATAGCCTGTTCAAATTCCTTTCTTGCATTGGTGAGGTCACTGGTATATATGTAATCGTTGCCCTTCTTGAAATGGTCTGCTGAACCCTCATTTATTTTTATAGGGGCTGCGGCTGCGCCAGCTGGTGATGTAGTAGTTTTTTTTTCGTCACCCTCTTTTGAATGGCAGGAAGCCAAGATAAAAGCTGCGACACAGGCAAAGGATACTAAGCTGCTAAATTTCATTATCGAATTTTTGAGAAAAGGTAAACTGAAATAATCAAACTTCAAAGCTCAATGGTTAAAAGTTGCCTGACACCCTTATTAAACATGGTTTGTAAGGTAAAAGGTTGGTTTCAAGCGGTATTTAATTATTAGTAATAACTGTGAGATTGTGTTGGCACAAGGAAAAGTACGAGCGCAATAGAACAAAAAGTCCTCGGTATTGGTGGGTTTTGTTTTTTGATTGTATTCAAATAGATACAGTTGCTGCGATTCAATGGTGTTTTTTTTCAGTCAGCTTATCGTCGGGTTCAATTTTCATTTTGCTTTAACCTGCTCTTGTTTATTTGTAGCTACTTTTTACATGTTATGGGATTGATTAAAATCAAGCTCC
>CAILMA010000512.1 GCA_903835145.1 uncultured Bacteroidota bacterium | reverse complement strand
GCTAAGGTGAAGCAACTTGATAGTTCTATTGTAGTACTTACTGATTCTGTTGCCAACCTCAGGGAGAAATATGGAATATACGGTCTTATAAGCCCCAACCGGGTAAACACCATTTCAGGGGATGTAAAAGGTGGCCGTGGCATGGGTAGAGGAGTAGAGGAAGTGCAGAATGTGGAGTCTATTAAAGACCAGTTGGTTGCTGATCGCTCTCATTACATATCAATGCTCAATGAGTTTTCAGCATCATCTAACAGCGCAATGTCATATATAAAGGTGATTACACGTGCAGTGCCACCTAATGGGCCTACAGGCCCCACTATTTTCATTATAATGGCTGTTGCGGGTTGCCTTGGCTTATTTTTCAGTGTCATGTTTGTATTGCTTATGGCATACTACAAACTAATCAGTGCTGTGCAACGCTAAGCAGAGCTTGATAATGCACATCTTCATTCTAATAATATCAGAGGTTTGCTCACATTGCTAAAAAATACCTGGTTCACTGCAGCATCGGTTTCGGTGCTGTTTCTTACAGTTATCCTTTGGGGATATACTGGTAACTACCTTGTGTTGGCAGCCCCCATAGCTTTTCTTTATTTCATTCTTATTGGTATCAACTGGAAAACGGCTTACTGGATATTCCTGTTCACCATCCCACTTTCTATACAGATCAATTTTGCTGGTGATTCTATGGCAATAACATTGCCAGATCAGCCACTTATGTGGTCGTTCCTTATACTGTTCCTTATTATTTGGGCTCGTAACCCCGCTATTTTACCCAAGTGGTGGTGGCGCGATAAGCTGGTTTTCATAGCTGTGCTGCAGTTCTTTTGGGTTATCGTATCTGTAGTATGCAGTAAAGTGCTGTTCTTTTCCTGCAAGTTTTTGCTCGCAAAGTCATGGCTCATGGTATGCTATTTTATCATGCCGCTGTTCATATTTACAGAGAAGAAGGACTTTGTAAGGGGTTTTAAGATGCTGCTTATTCCAACAGTGATAACTGTTGTTATTATCGTTGCTCACCATGCTGCGCTGGGTTTCCGGTTCAATAAAGTGCAGCGTTCGCTGGAGTTCCTCGGCCAGAGCCTGTACTACAACCACGTAGATTACTCTTCGGTTACTTCTATGCTGTTCCCTTGTGTAATAGTAGCCTATTCCCTCACCAAGAAGAGAAGCTGGGTAACAAGGGGTGTTATGCTCGGCATCATTTTAGTCTTGATAGCAGGTATTGTTTTTGCACAAACAAGGGCAGCCTACATAGCTGTATTTTTTGGCATCGGCGTTGGGGTAGCAATAAGAATGAAGCTGGTGAATTTTATCATGCCTACCATTTACGGGCTCTTGATCCTCATGCTGGTATACATGATACCCAACAACAAGTTTCTCGATTTCCGGCCCGATTACAACAACACCTACATGCACAAAGACTTTGCCGCTCACATGATAGCCACCATCAGGGGTAAGGACATGAGCAGCATGGAGCGTGTATACCGATGGATAGCTGCCATACGCATGAGCAAGGCCAATCCATTCACGGGGGTGGGCCCAAGAGGTTTTTACTATTATTATAAGCCTTATGCGGTTACTGCTTTCCGTACATACGTAAGCCGCAATCCTGAGCAGTCAACAACCCACAACTACTACCTGTATATGTTGGTGGAGCAGGGTTACCCGGCTATGCTGTTGTACGCCCTGCTGATACCGGCTATTTTTGCAAAAGCCCAACGCGTCTATCATCGGTTTAAAGACAAATTCTACCGTGCGGCGACCGTAGCCCTTGCCATGACCATTGGTGCTGGCTTCATCAATAACTTCTTCTCTGAGCTCATAGAGACGCACAAAGTCGGTGCACTATTTTATCTCCCCGTCGCCTTACTCATTATACTTGATCAGAAAAGCAAGGAGATGGAAAAGGGTGACGTGTTTAAAGAATTGAATTGATTGACGTGGGCAATACAGAAAGAATGGCTTGAAAACTGATAGGGCCAGCTTTATACTGCGATTTCATTTAAAATACACCATTCTTCCAGTGGCAAAGGCTTGTCCCGCCTGCCTTTACAATATTTGTCGATGACTTCAAATTGTGCATCCGATAGAATGAATATTTCCCCATCATTACCGCCGCCGCGTGGGTAGAGCCGGTCCTCTATGCCCTGCCTCGACAATTCTTCGTTCAAAATCTGAACGTATTTCACCACAGCCTCACCCCAGCCGTAGCCTTTGAAATTGCTGAAGACAATATGTTCCCTTCCATTGATTGTTATACTGTAGTTCCATCCTTTTTCATCATCGTAAAACTCTTTTTCGGAATCAACTTTTATGGTAAAGCCTATTTTGTCGAATGTCGGCTGCATTTCCTGGAGCATGGCGCAGAAGCCGCCAGATTCAAACAGCGATTCATTATCGCACAAATAATCGCGATAGTCAATGGGGTTGCCTGTCTCCTCATGCCATAGGCTTACCAGTGCACCTGTAGCGCCGTATATCTCAGAAATGCTGTTCCTTAGTTGCGCAATATCAGTTGGAGCCGTGTACTTAAAATATCCTGCTTCTTCGAGGTCCCGAACGAACTCTTCTGGTACCAAACTGGTCGACATTCCAGAAGATGTTTTTCGCCCGTTGTTCAACATCAGTTGACGGACCAACGAAAATACTATGGCACACCCAAGGGCAACAAGCAAAAGATTCATAGGCGCTATTTTCTTACCAGCAGTTAATGTAGACCGGTCGGTGTATGATATTGAAAAAGTGCGGAAGAAACGAATTTGCACCAATGGAACACAAAAACAATCAAATGCAGGGTTTTAATTTTCCACATCCACCCATGCGCCATTATCTTTCAGCAATTGTATCAACTCACCT
>CAILMA010000511.1 GCA_903835145.1 uncultured Bacteroidota bacterium | reverse complement strand
CCCAGCATTTTAACGGAGGGCGAAGGTAGCCAATCAAAGAGAGTTTTCAAAATCGTTTAACCGAATACAACTGAGGTTACCAAAAAATAATCCTGCCGTGCATAAGGGTTCATTTAATTTGAAATTACGCTTCATATTATGCAAATGACAGTAACTTAGTTGGATGAAAATTAAGCTTTCACATAAAACATCAGTCAATTAACCGTATCGTTTCTAAACGGTCGGCCAACTTGTACTTTTAAAATTTTCAGTCATGCGGAGTGCCCTCCTTGCCATTATACTGCTCACTGCCAGCCTATCCCATTCGCGGGCACAATCAATTTCAGGTTTCGATGCAAAAACAAATGAAGACGACCCATTTGAACATAAATCATATTTCATGTATGGAATCAACTATCTGAGTAACAATGTTTACCTCGGGCGAAAAGACAGTGCAGTTGTTCCGTATATATCCCCTTATATCGGGTACCATGATAAATCCGGCTTCTACGCAAAAGGATTGTTGTCCTATTCCCCCGGCAAAGCAAATGGCCGGTTCGATGTTGCTACATTGGAAGCTGGATATGACCATTCCTTCGGCAACTTCAATGCGGGTGTAAATGCTGATAAATTCTTTTACAACAAAAACAGCAAGAGCATCAGAGCAAACACAAAGGGCGGCATTGGGGTCGATGGCCAATACAATAACGACTTGATAGAACCTCAGGCAACCTTTGATGTCAATTTCAACAAATCCTCAACCGACTATGTCGCAGGTTTTTTGCTGGACCACAACTTTGAATTTCTTGAAAAACGCTTCCAGATAACGCCTATAATTGCGATGAATGCCGGCACCCAAAACTACTATGATGAATACTTCAAAGCCCGAATAGCAAAGGCCGATAAAAAAGCAAAAGTTAAAAAAGCAATCGACAAGGCAGGCGACTTCAATGTTCTTGATTATGAAATAAGCATAAAAACAACTCTCAGCGTCAATAAATGGCTCTTTACATTGATTCCGGCTTACGCAATTCCAGTAAATGCTGCTTCCATTACATTACCCAACAAAGTGGTTACCGAATCTTTGAGCAACAGTTTTTACTGTGAAGTCGATATCTGTCACAGATAATAAACCATCGTACAAAAAAAATCCTGCCGTGCCACTCAGATATTCGAATGTCAATTCTACTTTTACGGAAATATACGAATATGATCAAAGGCTGCATTCGCTCGTTCACATTAATGCTCGCTCTGCTGCTGTGGCATTGCAATGCTTTTGCACTCAAGCCGGCAAAAGAATACGATTTAAACCCGGACACCCTTCATGCCCATCTTGAAAAGAATACGATAACTACCTCAGACAATTTCCATCTTAAGTCATGGACCTTCTTACCGGCAAAGAAGAAAAACAACAAAATGACCCTGGTGGTTGCGTATGCCGATGCGGGTAACATGTCCTGGTACGTAACGCAGGCTCAGAGCATGGCTCAGGCCGGGTATACTGTTGTTTTGTTCGATTACCGAGGGTTTGGCGCAAGCGACAACTTTAGCATAAACCCAGACATGCTCTATTATAATGAGTTCACGACCGACCTGATAGCAGTCTTCAAATTTGCGAAAGAAAGATACAAAGAAAACAAAACTGGTTTTTGGAGCTTTTCAATGGGCACCATAGTGGATACACTTGCATCCACAACCGTGAGCCCCGACTTTATGATAGCTGACAGTTGGGTTACCGACCTGGTAAAGCTGAAGAAGTAT
>CAILMA010000510.1 GCA_903835145.1 uncultured Bacteroidota bacterium | reverse complement strand
CCGGTTCTTTTCGAAGAAAATTAATTGTTATACCCGAAAAACAGCCACAGTAAAGGGTCTTCCGATAGGTTGAAATTTATTGGCATTCGATAAATAATCAAAGTTTAAAAACGCAACAATACTGATGTTAATTATCCGCTAAAACATCGCATTACTACAAAAATGGGACCAATCAGTCCAATGCCCAATCTGTAATCCATACTAAAGAAACAAGTGGAAAATGATTTTTTTTTTCAACCAAATGTTAGCAATTTCGTACTCCCAAACGGAAAAAGGGTGATAATTTAGAAGAGGGGAAATTTCGCCATTTTACTGAAAGATAATACCTAATTTAGTACGAGTGCAGGCTGGCTGAAAATGTAAAAAATTTCAGGCGCTTTTTTATCCCCTAAACTATCGGGGGAAAGTAAAAATTAATGTATTGAGCGTTGAACTATAATATGAATATAGATTTTTATAACACTAATAATAGCCAGGTTACTGATGCCGAGGACCTCTGGGGGAAATGCCTCGCTATCATTAAGGACAATGTGAATTGGCGCACTTACCAAACTTGGTTTGAGCCCATTAAAGCAGTGAGCCTCAATGATAACATAGTAACATTGCAGGTTCCCAGCCAGTTCTTCTACGAGTGGCTTGAAGAGCATTATGTAGAGTTGTTAGGTAAAACTATAAAACGGGTGCTGGGCAAACCGGCCCGCCTCGAATACCGTATATTGATGGAAGGTAGCGCCACCCAACGCAACCCGGCATCTATCAATATGCCCGGAAGCACGCATACACGGCCACCAAAAGACAATAATTACGTTGATATGCCGCTAAAATGGGACGATCCATATAATATCAAAACGCCTTATGCCATCCCCGGCCTTAAGCGCATGCAGATTGACCCACAGCTTAATGCGAACTATACTTTTGAAAATTATGTTGAAGGCGATTGTAATCGTGTAGCCCGCTCTGCCGGCCTGCATGTTGCGCAAAAGCCCGGTGCCACTTCTTTCAATCCACTCGTAGTATTTGGCGGGGTGGGCTGGGGCAAAACCCACCTCGTGCAGGCTATAGGTAACGAAGTAAGAAGGCTGCACCCTAATAAATCTGTGCTTTATGTAAGTGCTGAAAAATTCATCAATCAATTCATTGACCACGCAAAGAACAACGAAGTAAACGATTTTATTCACTTCTACCAGCTCATAGATGTGCTGATAATGGATGATATTCATTTGTTCGTGCCTGCCATCAAAACTCAGGATGTGTTCTTTGCCATATTCAACCACCTGCACCAGAGTGGCAAGCAAATCATTCTTACAAGCGATACCGCACCACGCGATATGGAAGGTATGCAGGAGCGACTCCTGAGTCGCTTCCGCTGGGGGCTGAATGCTGATATTCAGGCGCCCGATTTCGAAACCCGTCAAACTATCCTCCGCGTGAAAATGCGCCAGGAAGGGCTCGAAATTCCTGATGAAGTAGTGAAATACATGGCCTACAACATTCAGACCAATGTACGTGAGCTTGAAGGGGCATTAATAGCACTTCTTGCACAGGCTACACTGAATAAGAAGGAAATAGACATGGATCTGGCAAAAAGGGTAATGAAGAATTTCGTTAAGACCGCTGCCCGCGAAATGACCATCGAAAACATTCAGAAATTGGTGTGCGACTACTACCACGTGCCTTACGAAAAACTGCTTACCAAAACCCGTAAGCGTGAAGTAGTACTTGCCCGGCAGATAACCATGTACTTTGCTAAAAAATTCACCAAACAATCACTGAAAACCATCGGCGATCACTTTGGCGGATTTGACCACACTACCGTTATTCACTCCTGCCAGACCGTTGAAAATCTGATGGATACCGATACCGAGTACAAAGAAAATCTCATGGAGCTGCTGCAGAAGGTTCAGTTGGCCAGTATATAACTACGCAATCAAAAAACAAAAAGAAAAATAGGAGAAAAAGAGTGCATTTTCTTTTGTTTTCTCACAATACTGCTTATCTTTGCACTCCGTTAGAAAAAAGAACAAAGCAGTCATATAGCAGAGGTGAGGTGGGAGAGAGGCCGAATCCACTAGTTTGCTAAACTGGCGTGCGTAGTTAATACGTACCGAGGGTTCGAATCCCTCCTTCACCGCAGAAGGCATTCAGTTTTTCGACAGGCAGATTGTTTACCTTGACGATTAAAATTTTTTCAGGCAAATTTGATGAAAATCAATCCTCTGCCAACGACCGGGGAGTAGCGCAGGCCGGTAGCGCACCTGGTTTGGGACCAGGGGGTCGCAGGTTCGAATCCTGTCTCCCCGACTTAGTACACACATAAAGGACTGATAATCAGTCCTTTATGTTTTTAAGGAACAAAGGAAGAACAAACTTACTTGATTTTATTAGTCGTCTTACACACTCTTACACACTTTCTATAAAAATCTCGTAAAATGAATAACCTCGTCAAGTTTATTCTCTAAGTTGATAAGGTCTCCCAGAAATCCTATGTTCTGGGAGTTCTTATCAAAT
>CAILMA010000509.1 GCA_903835145.1 uncultured Bacteroidota bacterium | reverse complement strand
GGGTGATAAGGTACATTGCCTGCATCATAAGGCTTTGGCTCATTATTAGCATCGGCATATATGCGAAACATAGAGAAATCTGAAGTGTGACGAGGCCACATCCAGTTGTCGGTATCACCTCCAAACTTACCAAGGCTTTTCGGCGGAGTACCTACCAGCCTTACGTCAGTGTACTTTTTATAAATGAGCAGAAAGTATTGGTTGCCATTGAAATACTCTTTTACGCTTGCTACCAGCTTGCCTTTATCATTCTCCCTTTCTTCTATGGTTTTCTTTACTTCTTCAAATTTCTTGTAGTACTCCTCACCACTTGTATTGGCCACGGCAGCCTTCACCTCTTTAGTGATGTCCTCCATGCGTTGCAAAAACAAAGCTGTAACGCCTTGAGCCGGCAGCTCCTCTTTCATATTGTGCGCCCAGAAACCATTGTCGAGCAGGTTGCGCTCTACAGTGCTGAGGTTGGCTATGGCATCGTAGCCGCAATGGTGATTGGTAATCAACAACCCATTTGCAGATATCATTTCCGCAGTGCAGCCGCCGCCAAATTGAAGAATAGCATCCTTCATGCTACTATGGTTTATGCTGTATAGGTCCTCCTGTGTGAGTTTCAGCCCGAGGCGCTGCATCTCATCGTAGTTCTTACCTATAAGCATTGGTATCCACATGCCCTCATCGGCACGCGAAACCGCAAAAACAAATAAAGCAACAAAAAGTAAAAGTGTTTTTTTCATTCCGATTATTTTATGGGGTGCAAAGGTACTTCTTAACATTCACTATTTGTAGGAGGCCAAAGGGTGATTATTTAGGGGATCGACAAGTTGGCAGATTTAGGCTTTCGCAAAATATTATTTTCTTTGTGTTTTAAAGCTCCTTAACTTTGACAATTAAACTTTGTAGTTGTGAAAAATATAATCACCTGCACGTTACTATTTGCTTTCACTTTAATCGCTGGCATTGGTTGCAAAAAGGGCTCAGATTCAGGATACCGTATGACGGCTAACATAAATGGTGCAACTACTTTCAATACTGCGTGTAGAGCCCAGCAGACCGGCACACAGCTGCATATCACTGGCCAAAACCAAACAACAACTACAGATGATTTCCCGGTAATTGGCTTGTATATCAGCAATTACACCGGCCCGGGCACCTACGTTTTAAACACCACCACCGACCCCAATTTGATGAACACTGGCATCTATGATGCTTCTTTGTCCGTCGCTAATCCATCAATAAATGGATCGATTGTGATAACTTCAACAATACCGCTGAAAGGCACGTTCAGTTTTAACAGCAGCACAGGTGCCTCTATCACAAGTGGGAATTTCTCGTGTATCAACACCGTTGTTTATTAGATTGATATTTTGGTCTGATAGGCATCGGTTAAGCTGCATTCTTTCCTAACGAACAAACAGAAAACGATATGCCGGTTAAAAAAAGAAAAACTTTACACTGGTTGTATTTTTAAACTGTTGCTTCCAATATTTTTGTACTCGACAACTCAAAGGAAGTACAAAACATGAACAACTCAATAGCCAAACCAACCCTTGCGCAACTGGAAATGCAGACAGCGCAGTACAATGCTGCCCTTAACGGCATTACTGAAGAGCAAGGCAACCGCCAGCCGCAACAGGGCATGAACTCGATT
>CAILMA010000508.1 GCA_903835145.1 uncultured Bacteroidota bacterium | reverse complement strand
TTTTCCCTGTTTCACATACCTGTGGTTCGAGCGCAGGTAAGTACGGCGGGCATGAGCGGTCGTGCCATCGATAGCATGAACGCGGCAAGGAAAAAGGCATTAGAATCGGCAGCCGCCCTCCGTAAATACCGCAGCAGCAAACACTATAAAGACAGCCTCACAAAAGCGAGAAAATTAAAAGCCAATACGCTTAAAGCCAACCGCGAATCAAAGGTTGACTCGATGAAACAAGCCCGCCAAAAAATTACCGATTCTACGCTGGCCATCCGAAAAGTAAAAACGGACTCTATTAAGACGATCCAGAAAACGCGAGCCGAAAAAGTTGCAAAAGTCAAGAAATATAAAGCTAGCAGAAGGTATACCGATAGTGTTACCATGGTGCGCAGGGAGCACCTGGACAGTACGAAGCGGGTGCAAAAAGCCTTCCGGGACAGCGTGGCGCGAGTCCGGCGAACGGAAATGGGGGTCGCAAAATCAATACGAAAGCGAGAAGCTGACAGTATGAAGGCTGTACGCACCAAATTTTCAGACAGTCTGAAAATTGTGCGAAAAAAACGTGTGGACAGCCTGGCAAGGGTAAAAGCCGACCGGGATAAAAAACTTAAGAGCAAAGACAAAGTAAGCGAGGAGAAGAAGAAACTTGCATTTGAACTACTCATGAAAAAGAAGCATGAGGCGTTCACCAACCAGTCTATGCTCAAAAAGAAGTGGTCGCCTTTCCGACGATTCACACAGAATAGCTTTACACATTACAATTATTACTATAATGCCAACCGAAAGATGGAGGAGGCGAATGCTAATATGCTTAGGGGGGGCATGAAGGAGAATTACGACTCCCTCATAAGGCTCTATCCGTTTGACCCTGACAGGGATTCATCGCTACTAAAGGGCGATATGGATACCATCATTCGCAAGGTTTCCGTCGGTTTGCAAATACATGATCCGCGTGTAAAGTGGAGCAATGACATGTTCCTGCTGATGGGACAGGCCTACTATTTTAAAGGAAATTATGAGAATGCGGCTACTTCGTTCCGGTACATCATAAGCGCTGATGAAGAAGCCAAAAAGAAAGAAGGTGGCCACACCAAGGGCGGCCCGTCGATAGTAGAGGATGAACATTCCCGGCTTGACTTCCTAAAACATAAGTCGGTACACAATGATGCTATTTTATGGCTGGCCCGTACCTATGTGCAGGAAAAATACATAGAAAACGGACAAGCGGTATTGTCACTCCTGTCTTCAGACCCTCACCTGCCGGAAGACATGATAGGCAAGGTGGCTGCAGGCAAGGCATTCGCATACCTTGCAGATAAAAACACAACTGCAGCTATAGAACAGCTCAATATTGTGATAGAAGATGATAACCTGCCTAACTGGCTGAGGATGCGCGCCGCATTCCTCAACGGGCAGTTGCTGCAAAGCGCTGAAAAATATGACGCAGCAACTGCTAATTTTGAGCGATGCCTCGACTTCTTCCCCAAGATAGATATGGACTTCTATGCCAGGAAGTACATAGCATTAAATACATTACTGGCTGGCAAGGACGTGGAAGACGGGATGAAGCCCCTCAAAAAAGTACTCAATGACGGTAAGTATGTATCCTACTATGATCAGGTATACTATGCCATTGGTAGTCTTGCTGCCAAGGCCAATAAGCCGGATGAAGCGATTAAGTACCTTACCCTGAGTGCTACTGCCCCAAAATCGACCAAGAAACAAAAGGCAATTTCATTTGCCGCACTCGGTGATGCATATTACTCACAGGGGAAATATACCGACGCTAAAAATTCTTACGATAGTGCTGCCAAATATTCCGGTTCTAATAACAAGGACAAAAATGTAACGGCTGCTATACAGAAGTCAAAAGGACTTAGTGAGGTTTCGCAACCTGCAATGGTGATACATGATCAGGATAGCCTTTTGGCCCTGTCGGAGCTTACCAAAAAAGAACAAACTTCGGCAGTACGAAAATACCTGCGCGATCTCGAGAAACAGATGAAAGACAGCATTCAAAATGCTGAAGATGCCGGTGTAACTGCCATAGCTACATCAGATGCGTCGAGCGACCCGGCAACAGCCGAGGCCTCTAACTGGTACTTTGCCAACCCTACTACAATGCAGCAGGGCGCAGCCGAATTTAAACGCAAATGGGGCAGTCGCCCGCTAACTGATAACTGGCAGCGGTCAGCCGCGCTGGGTAATAATACCAGTGCTGGTAGTAATGGAGGAATTGAAGAAACAGAAACGTCACAAGACAATTCTTCTCCGGTGAACGGACTACCATCAGAGGAAAGTCTGCTGGCTAAAATCCCGAACACAAAGGAGCAAAAAGAATTTGCTATTAAAATTACACAGCGCGCGTATATTATGCTTGCGAAAGCCTATATGAGGCAACTGGATGACTATGTGCAGGCCAGTGCAACTCTGGATACACTTGACGCGAGATACCCCAACCACAACCAGAAAGAAGAAGAATTGTTCGTGAGGTATCAGCTCGCAATACGCCAGAGTAAACTGGATGTGGCGCAGAAATACAGCGATGAACTTTTATCAAAATTCCCTAATTCACAGTACTCCGCAGTGCTAAAACCTAAGAAAGAGGAAAAAGCCACTGTTGTAAATGGCGGAAAAACCGTTGCACAGTACTATGACGAAACCTACCAGCTGATTGACGAACATAAGTACGCAGAAGCATTGGTGCAGGTAACGAACGGGATGAAGACTTACGATGACCCAACATTCAAGAAGCGTTTTCAGGTAGCGGAAGCTTTGTGTTATGCCGGGCAGGCCAACTATAACATGGCCGATACGCTGATAACGAAATTCATTGCTGCTAACGGTGCGGACTCCCTCGCTGGATGGGCCACCTCAATAAAAGCTTATATAGTTGATGTGCGGAAGAACGGACTCCCCTACTGGTATAACGACACTGCCGTACCTGAAAGCGGAAAGGCAGCAGCAAAGAAACTGGCATTGGCGCCAAAGGCTGAAGTAAAACCACCACCCCCACCGCCGC
>CAILMA010000507.1 GCA_903835145.1 uncultured Bacteroidota bacterium | reverse complement strand
GTTCCTAAGTCAATTCCAATAATCTTTGCCATAACAATTTTTAATTAGTATAATTTGTATTTTGTTTTTACTGTGTTTCCCTAATGCAAGCAATCTATATGCCACAACAAATGGTCTGTAAAAATGGCAGATTTGGTGGCAGATATCTACAAGTTTGGCTGGAATTGGCGTTCATTACGTCAGCAATACCTTTGAAAGATGAACTCGTGGCATAGTTGCGCCTTGGCATGAGGGGCCTCACGATTGCTAAAAAAAGCGAAGCCGGAGTTTACACCCCGGCTTCGTTTCGTTTATTAAAAAGGAGTTCTTGTTATAATTAGTAGGCAGTACCCACAACCTTTACAATGCGGGCAGAAGGGCTATCTGCTAACGCCTGGATCGTTTTATTAGAGAGCGTGAACATACCTGTGCGTAAGCCCCTTGAGGTATATAGCCCCAACACATTCTTGCCGGTGATGTTGGTATAAACTGGCTGCACCTCATTGCCTGTAAGCCCGGTACCCTGTAATGACTGTATGGTAACATAGGTATTAAAGTCACTGGTGCCGAGGTAAACAAAAAGTTCAGCACGGTCCATCAATCTGTAAATATTTGTTGGTGCAGCTCCCATGCCTGTTGTCAGCGCATTAAACACATCAGCATTTTTTACATTGTAGTTAAATGCGGTTAAGTTGGCAGGGGTAACTCCTGTATAGCCGAGGTCGAAATCGTAGTAGTTAGGTGTTTTTGCACCACCGGGCACGCCAACAGAGTCAACCCAAAAGAAACGAATAAAGGATTGTACCACGGCAACCGGGGTTGGTTGGTTGCGGTACGTGTAGCCTGGCACCGCGGTGTAATACCCCTGAACATTTATTTTTTGGTTCTGTGCGAGGCTTGAAAAATCCATCTGCTGATGGGTAGCGGTAGTATCGTCAAGCAGATAGATATAGAAAGAAGAAATGTTTTTATCGTCAATCACTGAGGCTTCAGCAGAATCGGCGTCACCGGTAGCATTGTTGGTTACCACTATTCTGTATATGTAGTAGGGGTCCAATACATCGGTAAATTTATAGGCATAGTTAGGAGCTGTAAAGAAGGTGCCCGGTGCTTTAGGATAGCCTTCGTTATCAAGGTTCACTTTATTCAAGTGTATAGTATCAAACACCTCAAGAGTAGCCAGCGTCAACCGTTCGATGCGAACGTTGATATTGTTGTAAAAGTTCGAGTCAGACACCTGGGCCATTGTTAATGCACTCTTGTTATCGTCAAGAAATGCTTTCTGAATTCTGATATAGTGGGCCGTATCATTCCTGTCAAGAAGTCCATAAATAACAGTGATGTTTTTATAGGGCGCGGCAACTTTGAATTTTTCTGAGCAACCTGGCAAAACAGCTAACGCCAGCAGTGCGAGGAAGGGAATAATTATCTTTTTCATGAACTAATTGAAGTATAAAACCAACAAAAGTAAGGTTAATAACGATAAATAAGACATCGGTTTCATAACGATTTACTAAATTTTTACTAATAGTGTACGCTGGGCTAACGCAGGGATTCCGGTTGAGGCTTAGTGCAGCAGAATAAGCTATATCAGTAAAAAATAAAAACAGCAACACCTATAAGAGTATTGCTGTTTCAAAAAAGTTAAATCAAAAAAGATTAGTACCTAAGACCGTGGTATTTACAGTCGTAGTTTACAGTATCATACTGCACATGGTAACTCATAAAAAGCGAGTCATTGCTAATGATGCCATATCCACGGTAAGTAACAGAGTTGTTGTTACCGTTGAACGTGAAGGAATCAGCTGCAGCCATGTAGCACGTTGCACTATCGTTGCTGTTGCCAAGAATATTTTTCAT
>CAILMA010000506.1 GCA_903835145.1 uncultured Bacteroidota bacterium | reverse complement strand
GCCAATATGAAGGCGACCAATGTGAAACTTGGTGCCGACACCGTGGGTACCATTGATCTGATTGGTTTTTACGATGGAAGTAAGAAATTGCTGAGCCTCGACCCGCAGACCGGAATTTACAAGGACAACTCTTCTATTGTAGCTGCCGGAAAAATGTCGTTTGACACTGCTACAAATCAAACACTGGATGGACTTATTTCATTTAACAACGCCCACCTGAGTTGGGCTTCGCCCTTTCTTACCGGTATTTTCAGTAAAATGTCAGGGGTAGTAAACGGGAACATCCATTTTTCAGGGACTTCTGACGACCCGCAACTTGGTGGTACCCTCGACCTTGCCGGTGCGGCTTTCAAACTCGATTATATGGGGTGTAACTATACCATTCCTGCTGCTTCAGTAAAGTTCGATACGCACAGGATAAGCTGGGGTAAGGTGCAGGTATTTGATGTGTATCATAATACAGCAACACTTGGTGGGTACTTCTCTCATAATCTGTTTCGCGACATGAAGATGCATGTGGTGCTTAGGTCGCCAAAATTTGAAGTCATGAGGCTTACCTCTAATGACAACAATCTTTTTTATGGTAACCTGATAGCCAGTATGGACTCCTTTACGGTTAAAGGGCCATTTAATTTCATAAAGCTACACGCATACAACGCAGCGCCCGCTGCAAAGTCACACATTTATATACCGGTGAATCTGGGTGGCGATATAAGCACGTATTCCTACGTAACGTTTAAAAGTATTGGCAAGAATCAGGCACCTCAGGCACATGTTTCGCCGTACAAACTGGAACTGAATATTGAAGCCAATCTAAATAATCTGGCAGAGATGACCATTGTACTGGACCCTGCTTCCGGCGATGCTATTACCACCCGTGGCGATGGCAACGTGCAACTTTCCATCCCTGCAAACAACGACCTTCGGCTAAACGGTTTGTACACAGTGAATGAAGGGACCTATGATTTTACTTTCAAAAATTTACTCTACCGGCAGTTCAAGCTCAACCAAGGTAGCACCATTGACTTCACCGGTCCATTTTTTGAAACGGAATTGGACGTTAATGCAACCTATGAAAAGAAGGCAAGGCTATATGAGTTGCTCAATAGTGACGAAATAAAGAGCCTTGACCAGTCTGAGATTACAGATGCAAAAACGCCTCAGATTGTTGACGTATTGCTACACATGAAGGGCACATTAAGAAGCCCTATTTTGTCGTTTAATCTTGACCTGCCTGAAAAACACTCAGTGGGTACTTATGCCTACACCAAGCTGATGAGGCTTGACCAGGACGACCAGCAGAAGCTGGAGCAGGTTGGCTCTATGTTGCTGATAAACGCCTTTATGCCGTCTGATGGAATAGGGGGGAGTACCGCGCTTTACGGCTCTATTAATAATGTAAGTCAGGTAATATCTAATACTGCATCGGTTGGGCTTACCAATCTTGTGAATAAAATAATAGGTGACAATAAACTCAACGTTGACGTAAAGTACAACAACTACAGCTTTAACGATGTGACTCCTGGTGGTATAGGTGGCGTTAACAGAAATCTTGTGAAAGTAGGCGTTAGCCACCCGTTTCTTGACGATAAGCTCACAGTAGAAGTTGGGAGCACGTCGGACTGGGGTAGGCCAACAAGTGCCAGCTCTACCAGCAACATTAATATTACCGGCGACTTCAGGGTGCAATATGCAATAAACCCGGCGAGCAACCTAAGGCTCAACGCCTTCCGTACCAGCGACTATGACGTGACTCTGGATAAAGACATAACCCGCGGTGGTGTTGGTCTTAGCTGGAGAAAATCTTTCGACAATTTTGACGAGTTCTTCCGGGGAAAGAAATTTGCAATGGAGCAAAAAGAGAAGATGCTGAAAAAACAGATCTTGCAGGATACCACCGGCCGCAAAGAAAACGGCACTGAATAGCAACGCGCCGCGTTGGAAATTCAATGCCAATCATAGAAAAAGTAAGCCGATTATATACAACTTGGGACAGAGATAAAATCCAGATGATAGAGTCCCATGAAATATCTATCATCTGGATTGATTATTCTTTCGGT
>CAILMA010000505.1 GCA_903835145.1 uncultured Bacteroidota bacterium | reverse complement strand
GTAACCCAGTGCCTGCAGCTCCCCCTGTTGCTTTACAACCTCGCTGATGTAGGTAGAAACCTTCCCAAGCATTCCATCGGCCTTGATGTTATCCTTCGTGAGTTTGAACAATACACTCAGCGCGGGAGTAAGCATGGAAAAAGACAATACTCCAAAAGTGATACCCAAAAGATTAGCACCAAAATACAACGCTATTTTGCCTTTGTAGTCAACCAGGTATTTTAAAAGACGAGAAATTTTCTTCATTTATGAATTTGATTATTCCGGTAACCAAGGGGTTGTAACCAGTGCGCCATGCATGTGACCGAACGCACAAAGTTATAGGTAAGATTATAACGCTGTGAAAGTTAGCCAATATCCGGCTATATTTAGGATTTATTTATCTTTTTGAGGCACTGCAATCAGGTGTTTTCTCCATATCATAACTCAGACGGTGTAGAAAACAGTGAGTCAGAACAAGAACTTCTGCCGAACTTATTTGCTGGAATAGGAATTTAGAATACTTTTATTTTTACATTTACAAGGATATTTTTTGATTTTGAGCGGGGAAGGTATTAAAATAATTTTCAGGCTGCTACCAAAGCATCTTTATGACACAATATAAGCCGGGTCTTCACATATTAGGCACATTCAGCTCTTCTTTAGCATTGCTTACGAATGCTCTTGAGTGCAAGACCTGCTGTGATCAACTAATAGAAGAACTCAGCCTGCAGAAAGTAGGGGAGGTGTATCATAGTTTCGACAACGGCGGTTTTACCGCTGTCGTGTGCCTTACGGAGTCGCACGTATCCATACATACCTGGCCAGAACATAGCCTCGCAACATTTGATGTGTATCTCTCTAATTTTGAGCATGATAATACAGAGAAAGTGAGGGCGTTTTATGCCGGCACCTTGCGTCATTTTGCGGCATCTATCATTACTCAACAGGAAATTATGCGATAACCATGGCAGCTCCGGAATCGAAATATGTGCTACCCAGCTACTCGGTAATAAAGTGCCCGGTATGCGCCAATGGGCTCAACGTGTATGATACCCGTAAGAGCGCCTATTTTGGCTGCAGTTCCTGTCACAGCTTCTTCCAGCGCAGCGATGGCAATAATGCCAGTCTAAGGAAATTTAGCGATGCCGATGTGCAACAATGCCCCTTTCCGCTGGGTACCATGGGCACTGTTGAAGGAATCGAATACATGTTGGTAGGTTTCATACGCAAAAAGCAGAAGGACGATGAAATCTACTGGAACGAATATGCTTTCTATTCGCCCAAAAGTAACTGGTACGTTATTTTGGCCGAATTTGATGGGAACTGGATGATGATTTGGCGGTCAAACAACCAGAACATAGAGCTTACCAAGTACCTGAATGGCGATTGTTTTGCGCAGGATGAAGGGGTAAATTACCTTTTGTACCTCCAGTATCAGTTCAACATTATATATGCCGAAGGGGAGTTTGACTGGAACATACTGGAAGATGAAAGCCTGACTACCTACGAATACGTGAATGCGCCACGCATATTGATAAATGAAGAAAGAAACTACCAGCCCAGTTGGTTCAGGGCCAGTTATCTTTCTCCGAAGGCGTTGCTCAACGACTTTGAGATAGCACCGGAGTGGTTGCCGAAAAAGAATACCGGCATTCCGTTCATCCCTTCAAAATTCTACCCCCGCTGGAAGTCACTGGTAAAATTCACTGGTATTACGCTTGCGTTGTTCCTGCTGATTACCGTGGGCACCATGATGTTTAAACCAGAGAAACAGTTGTATAACAAAACGCTTTACTGTGTGCAGGATACAACGGGTTGGGGCAACACAAAATCTATAATCACTGAGCCATTTAATATTACAGGCCCGGCCCCGGTTTACTTCACTTTAAGTGCCCCTGCCCTGAACAACAGCTGGATAGAGCTGGAGATATCGCTGATCAATGATAAAGATGGCCACGTGTATGAACTGGATAAAACGATAGAATATTATTCCGGCTACGAGGGAGGGGAGAGCTGGTCAGAGGGCGACCACAATATTGATGCAGTACTATCAGGAGTGCCATCCGGTACCTACCACATGAATATATATCCCGCTACGGAGTATAAGAAAAACGATGATGGAACAATACCGCAACCTGCTTTTGATGTAACGGTATCACAAAACAGTTTTCTGAGCTCCAACTTCTGGTTAATGCTGTGCCTGATATTGCTGTACCCTACCATACAATTTATAAGAAAGTATACCTACGAGAACAGTAAATGGTTTGACAAAGAATACGGTGACTTACCAGAATCTTAAATTACGACTATGATTCAAGACTTAAAAAGAATAAAGTACTATGCGCTTTGCCTGCTTACAGGGGTTGGTTTGTTTTCCTATGGGTCCTTCACTGGCACCCGGTTTTTAGGAGATGACAATAAAAACAAGGATGGGCATACTATTAACACTTCAGGGTCGGGTCATATGGGCGGCCATGGCTACTACTTTCATAAGTAACATATAACAGACGAATCACCCTTTTACAGAACATGGCTAACGTGGAACAATCCCAACCTGAATCCTATAAAATTACCGGCGGGAAGATGTCCCAGTTCCTGCTTATCCTTTCCATATTTGTAATAGCAACCTGCGGTCTTATTTACGAGCTCATAGCCGGCACACTGGCCAGCTACCTGCTTGGCGACTCTATTACTCAGTTTTCCACTATCATAGGTATTTACCTGTTTGCAATGGGCATTGGCTCGTGGTTTTCAAAATACCTCGACGGGAACCTGCTGAAGTGGTTCATAAAGATTGAGATACTGGTGGGTATAGTGGGTGGCTGTAGCGCACCGGTATTGTTTGCGGTATTTGAGCAGGTGGCCTCATTCAGGCTCATATTATATGCGTTCGTGGGGCTTACAGGCGTACTTGTAGGGCTGGAAATACCCTTGCTCATGCGCTTGCTGCGCAACAATTATGAGTTTAAAGACCTGGTTTCTAATGTATTTACGTTTGACTATATAGGCGGTCTGCTGGCGTCACTTATCTTTCCGCTCCTGCTGGTGCCCTATCTGGGGCTCATACGCACATCATTGTTTTTCGGGTTATTGAATATTGCCGTTGCTTTGCTGTTGCTTTATCGGTTCAAAGAAGCACGCAGCTTCCGCCGGAGCTACACAGCTATCATTGTGGGTACCATACTGGTGTTTATAGCAGGCCTCATCTATGCCGAAAAAATAATGACCTACTCTGAGGGGGCAACCTTTCAGGACAAAGTGATCTACAGCAAGAGCACCACCTACCAGCGCATAGTAATTACCAAGAACAACCGGGAATTGAGGCTGTTTCTGAATGGCAACCTGCAATTTAGCTCAGCCGATGAATACCGGTACCACGAGGCACTGATACATCCGGCAATGCAAAACCTGCCACAAGCCCGGAATGTGCTGGTGCTCGGTGGTGGAGACGGGCTGGCCGTGCGCGAGCTACTGAAATACCCACAGATACAAACGATAAAACTGGTGGATCTGGACCCGGGTATGACAAGCCTCTTTCAGAAAAATGAGATGCTGGCACAACTCAATAACCACTCCCTGCAATCGCCAAAGGTAAAAGTGATCAATACCGATGCTTTTTCGTGGATAAGAAACGACACAACTAAGTACCAGCTGGTGATTATTGATTTTCCGGACCCCGCAAATTATTCGGTGGGTAAGTTGTACTCCAATGCTTTTTACAAGGAAATATACCGGATACTCGACGAAAACGGCATTGCTGTGGTGCAATCAACATCGCCCTATATTGGCCGCAGGTCGTTTTGGTGTATTGATCATACGCTTGCTTCGGTTGGCTTCAAAACACTCCCGTATCATACCTATGTACCTTCTTTTGGTGAATGGGGTTATGTGATGGTAACGAAGAATTTCAGCTGGAAAAATGAAGGAACCCTGCCTGCCGGGCTCCGGTATGTTACTAATGCTACCATTAAAGAGATGATGTTCTTTCCGCCTGATATGGCCGAGGAACCTACAGAGATCAACAAACTGAATAATCAGGTATTGGTGCACTATTTTGAAAGCGACTGGGGGCCATATGCACACTAAGACAACATATGACCGTCGCCTGTTTTTGAAAGGACTGCTCGGCGGGCCTGCGGTGCTGTTGCTGGGTACGCAGGCAGCCTGCAAACCGGCCGATGCCTTGGCACATATAACAGGCAGCATAGTGGGTGCAAATTTTAAAACCGGCCACCTCGCCCGCAATGCCGATGCACTCCCAAAACCATCGAAGACAATAGCTACCGATGTATTAATAGTGGGTGGTGGTATATCAGGCCTATCCGCCAAACGCTGGCTGGAAAAAGAGGGTCATCGGAACGTATTGCTGCTGGAAATGGATGACCATGTGGGCGGTAATTCCCACTATGGGAAGAACGAAGTTTCTGCATACCCCTGGGGCGCACACTACCTGCCGGTACCCGATGTAAGAAATAAGGAACTGCTCGATTTCCTACGCCAGGCTGGTGTTATCACCGGCTACAGCGAAACGGGCCTGCCTGTTTACAATGAGTATTACCTATGCCACGACCCGGAAGAGCGCCTTTTCATCAATGGACTTTGGCAGGAAGGTATAGTACCGGAAGCAGGTGTGCCAGAGCAGGAAAAAGAACAGTTCAGGCGCTTTTCTAAAGTTGTGAATGACTACAAAGCGGCAATAGGCACCGATGGCAAAGATGCATTTGCCATACCGGTAGATCACTCTTCGGCAGATGCAGCCTATCGTGAGCTGGACAAGATTTCATTTAAAGATTACCTCGCCAGAGAGGGATATACCTCGCCCTACCTGCTTTGGTACCTTGAATATGGCTGCAAGGATGACTATGGTGCCAACCTTGCAACGACCTCGGCATGGGCAGGGCTGCACTATTTTGCGGCACGAAAGGGCACTGCAGCCAATGGCAACTCCTCCACAGTAATTACTTGGCCCAATGGCAATGGCTTCCTAATGGACCACCTCAAAAAGCAAGTGGAAGGCAGTGGTATGCTGACCAATCAATTGGTTTTTAAAATAGCAATGGCGGGCAATAGTACCGAAGTAACGGTATATGATGTGCCCCGCAAGGAAAGCTACACAGTTACCGCAGGTAAGGTAATTATGTGCACGCCCCAATTCGTAAACCAGCACCTGCTCGGTAGTTTAGCGGCACCAGCAGCCCTGTACAAAGATTTCAGATATTCGCCGTGGGTGATAGCCAATATCACCATCAATAACCTGCCCCAGCACCGGGGACTGCCGCTGTGTTGGGACAATGTAATCTATGGCACGAAGTCGGTTGGGTATGTAGATGCTAATCATCAGGACCTAAAGATGGATACGCGCCGGGTACTTACTTTCTACCTGCCGTTGGCATTTGACGAGCCCGACATGGCACGGAAAAGCGCTCGCGATAAAGACCACCGCTATTGGCTGGAGCTGATAGCTGCCGAGCTGGAATACGCACACCCGGGCATAACCCCGTTTATAGAACACGCTGATGTTTGGATATGGGGGCATGGTATGATAGCCCCGGGCCCCGGGTTTATTTGGGGCGAAAGCCGGAGAAAAGCTGGGGAAAGCATAGACAATAAAATCTTTTTTGCCCATACCGACCTGAGCGGGATATCGATATTTGAAGAAGCGTTTAACCAGGGTATAAAAGCGGCCCGGCAGGCAATGACATGACAGGCACAACAACATATAACCAGCCATGGATAAGGAGCAAGGTTTATGACACCCTGTTCATACTCCTGCCACCATTTTTGGCGTTGCTTATGGTTGCCTTGCTCCCCGAGCGTTTTAAGACGACCAACGCCATGCCGCTGATCTGGTGGTGCATTCTTATTTTGTTCGTTGATGTGGCACATGTGTACAGTACTTTATACATTACCTACTTTCACAAAGCCCGGCTGCGCCGGCACAACAGGCTTTTCCTGCTCGTGCCGGTAGCATGTTATGTTGTGGGGGTGATGCTGCACCTTGCCGGGGGATTGGTCTTTTGGCGCGCATTGGCATACGTGGCGGTATTTCATTTTATACGACAGCAATATGGCTTTATGCGCCTATACACCCGCCTCAGCGATAAGCGGAATGCAGGCGCGGCAATAGATACTATTGCCATCTATGCTGCAACTTTGTACCCCATTATCTACTGGCACCTGAGCCCAGGGCGAAATTTCAACTGGTTTGTAGCCAACGATTTTTTACCGGCCCACGCCGACTGGCTCAAAGCCGCAGCAGGTGTGCTTTACCTTACTATTATCGCCGCTTATATCGTAAAAGAGGGCTGGTACTTTATAAAAGGGCAGCCACTTAACCTGCCTAAAAATGGGCTTATTGCAGGCACCTTCATTTCGTGGTATTTTGGTATTGTTTATTTTAATGGAGACCTCGCCTTCACCATGCTCAATGTGGTTTCGCACGGTATACCTTATATAGCCCTCGTGTGGTGGGGCTATGCTGGCAGGAATGCGGCTGCCGCACCCACCCGAAAAACATTGCCGGCTTATTGGTATGGGCTTGGTGTTTTCCTGCTCTCCCTTTTTCTGCTGGCTTATGTTGAAGAAGGTTTGTGGGATGGGTTTATCTGGAAAGAGCATCCCGCCGTGTTTCAATTGTTCAACAGCTTACCAACTGTTGACAATGCCGTGTTGCTTGCCCTCATTGTTCCCTTGCTTTCCCTGCCACAGTCTACCCACTACGTCCTCGATGGCTTTATATGGCGGAAGCGATATAAATGACAAAAAAAGCCCCCGGAGCTTTGCATGTACCATGCTGCTCCGGGGGCTTACATTTTTGTAAAATAACGTTGTTACTCCACTGTATAACTTATAGTACCGTCTTTTTCGTCTTTAAGCAATACACCAGCTGCGGCCAGTTTATTCCGTATCTCATCGCTCAGTGCAAAATCCTTACGTTTCTTGGCTTCCTTACGAATGTCGATGAGCACATTAAGCACGCCGTCCAGCTTATCGCCTTGTTCCGCCTGTAGTGGTTGCATACCCAGTATGTCTATCAGGAAGGTATCGAACGATGTCTTGAGCAATGCAAAAGTATCAGCTGACAACGCATCGGCTTTTACCTGACCGCCCTTTATACCATTTATTACCGGTGCCAGCTCAAAGAGATTTGCAATCACTTTTGCTGTATTGAAATCATCGTTCATGAAGTCAGTGCATTCTTTCAGCCATGTACTTACCTGCTGGTCAAGCGCAGCGTCAGTAGCCACTGCATTACCTGGGTGGGTGAGCTTCTGCAGCACATCATACGCTTCCCAAAGCCTGCGTGCTGCCCGCTCAGAAGCCTGGAGGGCTTCGTTGCCAAAATCGAGCGTGCTGCGGTAGTGTGTTTGCAGGATGTAGAAACGGATAACCATAGGGTGATAAGCCTGTGCCAGCAACTCATGATTGCCGCTGAATAACTCAGACAGCTTTATCACATTGTTGTAGCTCTTGCCCATTTTCTTACCATTTATGGTAATCATGTTGTTGTGCATCCAGTAGTTAACCGGGGCATGACCATGCGCAATAGTGCTCTGCGCTATTTCACTTTCATGGTGCGGAAACTGGAGGTCCATACCGCCGCCATGAATATCAAATACCTCACCGAGGTACTTGCTGCTCATTGCCGAGCACTCAATATGCCAACCCGGGAAGCCTTCGCCCCATGGGCTTTTCCAGCGCATAAGGTGCTCGGGTGGCGCATTCTTCCACAGTGCGAAATCGGCCTTATTGCGTTTTTCATCCTGCCCGTCCAGCTCGCGTGTTGTTTCCAGCTGGTCTTCCAATACCCTGCCTGATAACTTACCGTAAGGGTAGCTGGCAGCGTACTTGCTCACATCAAAGTATACCGAACCATTCACTTCATACGCATAGCCTTTTTCTATGATGGTTTCAATCATTGATATTTGTTCTATGATATGGCCTGTGGCTGTTGGTTCTATGCTTGGCTCTATGTTGTTAAAGAGCTTCATGCCATGGTGAAACAGGTTGGTGTATTTCTGCACCATTTCCATGGGTTCCAGTTTTTCCAGTTTGGCCTTCTCAAATACCTTGTCTTGCGCTACCCGGCCTTCTTCCTCAAAATGGCCTGCATCGGTAATGTTACGTACGTAGCGCACTTTGTAGCCCAGGTGCCTCAGGTAGCGCAGTACCACATCAAACGTAATGTAGGGTCTTGCATGACCCATATGGCTTTCACCAGATACTGTAGGTCCGCACACATAGAGCCCGGCATACCCCGGCACTATAGATTCAAACTGTTCTTTCTGGCGGGTGTAGGAATTATATATTTTAAGTTCGTGTTTCATTATTTGTGTTTTGTGCAGCCGTGGCTCACGGCTACTATTTTTTATATGGTTTTACTTGGCAGCGCAAAAATAGGCTGCAATTTGGTAACAGAACAAGTGGTTCTGCTAAAAGAATAAAAAGGAAGTGAGATTAAACCGCGCAGAACAGCATTAACATGTAAAGCCCACTTCCGGTCTACATCGTGCCGCAAGGGGTAATAAAGAAGATGATATGAAGAAACTGGTGCTCATATAACAGCCGCAAAGATGGGTGGAATTATTGAATCGGCAAAATCGTGTACAGAAATTTGGCTATTAATATTTTCTGAGTGCTCTATATAACGCACACAATAGTAGAGAATGGGCATAAAAAAACCCCGCTTTTGCGGGGCTTTTTAAAAACTGGTGTTATTAGAAATTTGTAATGTTGTACTTGATGTCAGCAGTCTTGCTGATCGTCTGCTGCAACATCTGTGTAAGATAGTTGCGCGTCTGAGACTCCTCGTTTCCACGTATCTGCATCATCATGTTTTGAACAGCACCCGGGTCAAGTTGTTTAGATGTTTTACCAAGTACAGTAACGAAATATACTGCACTCTGGCTCTTGATACCCGGAGAAACTGTGTTAGCAGCAAAACCTGCATTGTAAACATAACCTACAACTTTAGGCTCGAAGCCAAGACCTGGAATGAATGGTGCACCAAGCATAACAGAATCGCTCTGACCAATGGTTTGACCGGTACCCTGGGCTATAGCCTCAAGAGAAGCACCCTTGTATTTAGCAGCAAGGTTGTCGCCTTTTTTCTCGTCTCTTACTCTCTGTTCCAGCTGTGGGCGGGTAGTAGCAGTAATAGGCATTTGTCCTTTTTCTTCAATAGAAGCAACCTTAGCAACGACATAGCGTTGATCGTTGATGCGGAATGGATCAGAAGAAACATCGCCTACTTTGTGGGTATAAAGCCATTTTACGATTTCTCTTGCACCACCCAGACCCTGAATACTGAAGCTGTTTTCTCTGATGCTTTCGCCTACGCGCTTGTCGAGGCCCATTTTCTTAACATTAGCGTCAAAATCAGCAGCTGTATTGCTCTTAGCAGCAAATTCATTAGCCCTGCCGAAAATACCATTTACAGTACTGTCGCTTGGCAAAAGGTTCTTGGTAATAGTAGCTACCTGCACACATGGCTCTATAGCTTTCTGCTCCAGAACTTCGATGTAAGTATAAAATACTGGTCCGTTTTCTTTGCTGTTGTCAGCTTTAATCAATTTCTTTTCACCTGTTTTACCTTCAAACACGAAATCACCGATTTCTTTAGAAAGGTTAGCAGCAAGCTGTGGCCTCTGTGAAAGATTTACCGGCACTTCACCTTTAGGATTGTTTGGGTCGTAGTTTGATGACAACTTAACCAAAGAATCGAAAGGAACACCACTGTTTACAGCAGCAACAATACTGTCAATCCTCTTTTTAGCAAGAGAGTCAGCAAGTACAAGTTCTTTGCCGGTGTTTTCTACAATAAGGATCTGGCGGAACTTTACGCTGTCGGGTAAAGTTTTCTTGTCTATCATCTTCGTGATGCGGTAAGCACCGTTCTCGAGGTAAGGACCATAAATAGTTCCTACTGGCTGAGACATAATAGTATCAGCAAAACGAGACATGAAAGTTTTCTTGTTTACGTATGCTTCTGAATAGGCATTAATATCATCACTCTTGTTACCAACATAAGTTTTGTTGTCCTTAGCTTTCAGGAATTCATCCTTGATTTCCACCAAAGCACCTGAAGCTCTTGCACTATCAGCGGTAGCTGGCACGATTTCGAAAGACACATAGTCCATGCTACGTGTTGCCTGATCTGTTTCAAAAAGCCCTTTGTGCTTTTGCATATAGGCTTTAATGTCATCATCGGTCACTTTCACGTCGGCATCAGGTACTACAGTGTATGGTACCTTAATATAACGGATTGATGCGAGTGTGTTAGATGCATCAGCAGTGCGCTTAGACTCATAAGCAGGAGCGTAAACCGATGCAGCCATAAGGGTATTGAACTTGTCGATACGGCTCATACGGAGTACATAGTTTTTTACAGCAGTCCATGTCTCCATGTATTTGCCATATGGGTCTTGTTTCTGAGGGTCTTTAAGCATCTGGTCTTCGAGACCTTTCACGCGTGCAGGGTCAAACTGCTTGGTTTCAGGGTTGTTGAAGACCTGCTGACCTGCATAGGTAAACTGACGAACCAGCTGATGAGCGTTTTGGCCATAAATAAGCTCTTTGCGCTCAGACTCCGATGTTTCAAGGCCTATTTTATCGCATATTTTGTTCACCACGGTTTCGTAGGCGATTGATTGCATCACCTGCTCTCTTATTTGAGCACGGCCAGCATCATCCAATGGGCCACGATTACTATAGATTTCAGTAAGGGTTTCATATTCTTTCACCCTCTGTTCGTATTCTTTCGACTCTATTTTGGTGCCGTCAACTGTCATTACATTTGAGTCATGACCGCCAAATATTCCTCCAAAACTACCATTTCTGGCATCAGATACGATAAAGCTCACGAGCGCTACTGCGATTACGGCACCCGCTATTTTCCCATAGCGGTTTCTAATTTTCTGTATTACAGCCATTTAAATTAAGGTTCTTATATTATTTTATTAGGGACGGCAAATTTATGGGAAAAATTGAGATTTTTCAAGTTATTAACTGTATTTATATTACTTGGTGCTATTTTCAATAGATTATTTTGTGTTTTTCCCACTTTTTTTTCGTATCACAGGTTATTTGCACCCTTTTTTTCGGGTTGCTTTGCAAATTCCTGATTACTGAAGGGTGGTGTTTTCGGGATGCATATTACATTGTATTCATGTTTTGTGGCGGTGTGGCACTGGTTGCAGGTATTAGTAAGCAGATTGTAACTACGTGCAAACAATGCCGGGCTTTGTGTTTTTATCGCTGCAACAATACTATCGAGCGGGGCACTAAGCATGGGTAATGATTTTACCTCCGGTCGGTCGCTGTTGTATTCGTTTATGTCATCTATTGCTTCCTTTATTTCATCGGCTTCAAACTGAGCGAGCGGCCAGTTGGCCGCCTGCCCGGCAAACCACAACCGCGCATGGTGTACCTGAATGCCCGACATAAACTCACCAAGGCCCGGTTTGTATGTGTGCTGCAGTTGGGCGTGCAGGCTGTCCACTTCTGCCTGCAATTTCTGCACCTGTATATTCGGGCTACTGCATCCTGCAATGGCAATAATGAAGGCCGCAGTGAATAGATATCGCATAGTGTTGGTATTACCTACCAAAACTAAGGATTAACAACTACATAAATATAACATTGGTAAGGCTGTGCAAACAGGCTCCGTTATTTCACTTTGTACCGTAAGCCTGCATAGATGGTTCGCCCCATCATTGGGCCCCAGATGAGGGAAGCATCGAAGCTCCGGCCATAGGGGTCGGTAGCACCTACAATGGCATCATGCTGCATATAGTTGGTAAGGTTCTCACCGCCCAGGTAGGCTTCAAATACATCAGAGAACACCTTTGTGACCTGCACATTCATCAGTATATAACTTGGCGATTGGTTCACACCGCCCGGGCTCACGCCAGAGTGGTTGTGGGTAATACCAGGGGTGCGCTGCGTGCCTACCCACTGAATGGTGTAGTCAAATTTCCACTTGCTGCGGGTGGTATAGTCCATGTTGGCAAAGGCGCGATGTGGCGGCACAAGTGGTTTTTCTTCCAGCAGGCCGTTATAGGTGCACATTACATTGTAGTACCGGTAGGCAAGCCTGATATTAAGCAGGTGCAACAGTTCATAGTCGAACTGGGTTGAAAAACTATGTGCATACGATTCGCCCTTCAGGTTATAAAAGCTGAGAAAACCAGGATAGTCGAGGTCTACCACAACCTGATTCTGGAAGCGTGTATAGTAATAATCAAAACTCAGCACTGCTTCCCGCATGCCCAGCCTGAATTTTTGGGTGAGGTTAAGACCTGTGTTCCACGCCACTTCCGGGTTCAGTCCGTATGCCCTTCCGGCAGTCGCACCAAGTATATTGAACTGGCGATTGCTGGCCATAAAGCCTGCATTTTCAGCAAAAATGTTTGCCGTATGTTGCGCCCTGCCGCCCGATAGCCGGAGCACGGTGCGCTTGGCCAATGCATACCGCAAGTGCAGGCGGGGTGTTGCAAACGCACCGTAAAGATTGTCGTAATCGCCACGCAGGCCGGCTACAACATTAAATTTATCGCTGTAGTGCCAAGAGTATTCAGAAAAAATACCGGACACTATTTCCTGCCGTGAATAGTTGGTACCGGCAAAAGTTTCGTCATAATTATCTGCCCCGCAACTGGCACCGGCCTTTATTACATGGTTGGTATTGCCGATGTAGGTCTGGTAAATAAGGTTGGCATAAAGGCTGTTTTGCTGTCCCTTGTATGCTCTGGCGCCATAGTTGGCGTCCTGATTGTGGTTCACATTTGAGAGTTGCAAGCCTATACTTGTGTTGGGTCGGCTGAATATTTTGGCAATCTTCGCCCAATCCTCGAGCCTGAACGTGGTAAAGTGGTAACCCCATGGGCTGCCGGTGCTTTGGGCATCGCCAAGGTGGTAGCTCCACTCACCACCAACGCCATCGGCATACAGTACTTTTATACCTGCCTGCAACATCCATCCGCTACGGCTGTTGTAGATCCACCGGTTGGTGATATTGAACTGGTTACCCAGCGGCTGGTCTATAAAATGATCCTTGTTCTGGTCCGTCTTAAGCCATTGGGAGCTGGCATGTACCAGCAAGTTGGTGCCAATCCTATTGCGCAGGTGATAGCGGTAGTTGATGTTGGCCTCGCTGCGGCCCTGTGTGTTCTGGTATAAGTTGAAGAGCCACTTTTCGCCTGTGAATGGTTTCACCAGCTCTACATTTATTTGTCCGGCCACACTCTCGTAACCGTTTACTACGCTGCCAGTGCCCTTTGTGAGTTGCATGCTTTCTATCCAGCTGCCGGGTGTATAGCTAAGGCCGGTAACGGCTGCCAGCCCGCGCACATCGGGTATGTTTTCTCTTGTAATTAGGGTATAGGGCCCGGATAGGCCCAGTAGTTTCACTTGTTTGTAACCAGTTACGGCATCTGTAAATGCCACATCAACAGAGGGTGTTGTTTCAAAGCTTTCGCTCAGGTTGCAGCACGCTGCCTTTTGCAGTTCACCCATGCCTATCTTCTCGGTTTTCATGGGGTCTATCATGCTTATTTCGGTGGTTTTTATTCGGTCATGTACCACCACGTCTTTAAGGGTATGTTGTGCAGTGAGCAGCACTTTCAGGTTATTGTCGCCATCGTGCAATGGCATGGTATCAGCCACAAAACCCATATAGGAAACCACAACGCTGTGCACACTATCAGGCAGCAGGAAGCTAAAATCACCCAAGGAGTCGGCCACAGCACCGAAAACGGTACCGGGTGCCACTATAATTGCGCCTGCACCAAATTCCGGTGTGCCCCTGGTACCGGCAAGTTGCACTACGCCACTCACGGTTCTCCTGTGCTGAGCCAGCCCGCTGAAGCTGCTAAAAAGCAGCAGGTAAGCCAGCAATAATGATTTTAAGGGCATAGGGTTAGTGTTTTTTTGTGGCTTCGCGATACCTGCAGCAGTCAGGTAACTGATTATAGGCGGCGTCAGTTGCCTTTACCAATTCATTGTCGTGCCCTGCGGCGGCTACATTTTGCAATATGGTGAGTGGTGTTGTTTTGGAAGAATCATATTTCACGACCAGGCTATGCGTATCCACATTCCACTCGGCAAATTTCACACCTTTTACGTAAGCTGCATCTTCTATGCGCTTCTTACATTGGTCACAATTACCGCCAACGGTGTAGCTGGCTACTACAATGTCCCGACCTACAGGCACAGCCTTACCGCCTGCAAACAGGGGCACCCAAAACAACAAGCACAACAACAGGTATCGCATCATGCCGCAAAATTACGGCATCCTGAGTTTCAAATAAATGATAGTGGTTATTTGGTTTCTTGTCATTCACCCAAGCGCTCCAATTATTGTTCGCTTTCCTAATATTAATTGAATAACTTTATACTTACAATAGATATGAAATGCTACTTTTAACCGACAGCAATGGTAAAACATACACCCAAAAACTACAAATAAGGCCATAATGAAGTATGTTGTAACTTTCCTGGCATTGTTGCTGGCCCCGCTCGCCGATTATGCACAAGTGAACCTTGTGCGTAATGGAGGGTTTGAGCAATATGCTTTTTGTCCATATGGCGTTGACCAGATAGGATTTGCAAACTATTGGAGCGGGCTCGATACAAATTGGAATTATGCCGACAGCAATTATTCAAAATTTACCTCGTGCTTGCCGGAGTATTGTAACACTTGCGATAACAATGGTCACCATTATGTTGGTGTTCCAATTGGTGGTTGGTATTACCAATATCCACGGAGCGGTCGAGGGTTTGCGCAAGTGAGAATATTAGACAATGATACGATGACCCATGACCCGGTGGATGAGCGAGATTTCCTGCAGGGCAGATTTTCAACGGCATTGGAGCCGGGAAGACAATATTGCGTGACATTTTATGCAAGTCTTTCTGAGCACTCTGCCTATGCAATACAGCAGCTCGGGGCTTATTTTGACAATGGAGCGATTGATAATACCGACAGCGCCCATTGCGATTTGCCTAAACCATCAATTGTCCCGCAAGTAGTTTCGGTTGACACGTTAAATGATACCCTAAACTGGCTGAAAGTACAAGGCAGTTATATTGCTAATGGGACAGAACGCTTCATAACGATTGGTAATTTTTTTGATTTTAACCACACGAATAAAATCCCCGTGGTATATACAACTTTTTCCTATGATGGATACACATTCTATCTCATAGATGATGTGAGCGTTATAACCAGTGATGCGGTCGCTAATGCTGGTGCGGATAGACACTGTAGCGTGGGCGATAGCGCCTGGATAGGCACGAATGAACAGGGTATGCCCTGTACGTGGTACCTGGAAGAAGACATGAGCCACCCAATAGGTTATGGTGGTGGCCTGTGGGTGCGCCCGATGGCTACAGGTAGCTACCATTATGTTGTGATGCTTGATCTTTGCGGGCATGTTACCTATGATACCATGGTGCTCAGTGTTTGGCCGACTGCCATATCCGGTCAACAGGCAATAGCTGATAATTTCCTTTTTTATCCCAACCCGGCCCATCACGAGCTCACCATTGAGCATGCTGCCGGCTACCTGCTGAGCATCAGCAATGTCTTTGGGCAGCAGGTGTACCAGTTTAGACCTACAAAAGACAAGGAAAGCATTGATATTTCAAACTGCCCGCCGGGCTTATACACACTTGGTTTCATTGACCCCTTCACGGGTGGCAGGGTAGTGCAGAAAATTCTTGTTGAGTAACCCTAAACGACGACGGCGCCCACCTAAAAACCAAAAAACCTGTTAGCTCACTAACAGGTTTTTTGTATTATTTCTTCTTGTATCTGCTTATCAATTCGGTTACTGCAGAGCGCAGCATGTATTCCGGGTTAAGGTCAGTGAAAATCTTAATTTTCTTGGGTGAATCTTTCAGGCCTTTTTCCAGCCTTATCATGGCCTCTTTTACCTTGCCCTGTTCAAAAAGCGCAGCAGCATGGTAGTAGTTGAAATCGCCTTTGTCGCCGCAATGGTCGCGTGCTACATCAAGCTGAATGATCACTTCATCGTAGTACCCCGTGAGGAATAAACCCCGTATGAGCGCTATCCATGTTGTTTTGTTACCGGGTTTCAGGCGCACGGCATTCAGATAGCAAACAAGGGCCTCGCTTTTCACGTCCATTTCCATAAGGCAATTGCCTATGGCCATGCAGTAGCTCGCATTTTCCTTATCGAGGTGCAGCGCTACCGAGAATGATTTCACTGCCTTCTCCCACTGTTTTTCACGGGCGTAGGTCTCGCCTATTTTATAAAAGATGGCATCGTCCTGCGGACTCAGCTGCGAAGCCTGCCTGTAGAAATGACGGGCTTGAGCAAAATCTTTCCTCTTCTCCCAGCAATAGCCCATAGCCTCAAATATTACGTCTTCCGGCTTGGCTATTTCCACATGTTTATCCAGCGCTTCCAGTGCCTTTTCGTAGTACTTCATGCGCATGTAGGCATCGGCCATATTGCGGTAAGCAAATTCAAATTTCTCGTCTATTGCCACGCAGTATTCGTAGGCATCAATACACTTGCTGTACTCTTTCTTACCCTGGTATGCTGCCCCGAGGTTGAACCACGCAAGGGCATTGTATGGGTCGTCATCGGTAAGCTGGGTATGCAGGGCTATACTCTCATCGAGCCGGCCGGTAAACTCAGCCCAGAAACAGATCTTCTGCAGGGCTTCTTCGTTGCGCTTGTCTATTTTTATTACACGCTTCAGGGTATCATATACAGCTTCAAACTCTTCGCTTTCGTCATATACATCCGATAGCTCAAGCAGCACTTCTGTTTTGTCCCTGCCTTCAAAATTATTGGTTTGCTGCTCCAGGTAAAGTGCAGCCTGGTCAAATTTGAGTTGGGCAAGAAAAATATCAGACCTCAGCAATACGGCATCAAGGTTGTTGTTGTCATACTGTTCCATTTCATCAAGCGCCTTGTGTGCCTGACCGTATTTTTGAGCCTGTGTAAGTATCTCGGCTTTGAGCAATTGTATAGAGGCTGAAAAAGGGTAGTAGGTACGGGCAATATCGCAGGCAAGCAGCGCCTGCTCTTCATTACTGTTCTGAAAATAGTATTCTATAACTCGTTCGAACTCTTCTTCATCCAGGATATTGATTGCGTCGCCTTTTTTTACGTCCTCGTACTTTCTGAGTATATCCTCTATTGAACCCCAATCGTCTTCGTTATAATCATCGTCAAACATATATCCACGGTTTACACCAAAGTTAAAAAAATAAATACAGATTTCAAGGGGTGCGGTGTTATATAAATGTAAAAATCAACAGGTTGTTAACATATCAAATGCATAACGCACCGGTAACATATTTAGTGCATTTTACTGCCTTTTTTCTTCGTTTTAATACGGTTTTCCTACCAATCAACCGCATACTACTTTTAAATGGAGCCTGTTCGGCCACCATCAACAGGAATCGAAGTTCCGTTAACGTAAGCGGCGGCCGGTGATGCCAGAAAGGCAACAACTGCTGCAATCTCTTCCGGCTTTCCAAAGCGCCCGGCCGGTATCTCTGCAAGCATTTCGCGGGTCACTTCTTCTTTATCCAGTCCGCTCTT
>CAILMA010000504.1 GCA_903835145.1 uncultured Bacteroidota bacterium | reverse complement strand
GGAAGCCGAGCGTAAGAAATAGTGTCGGAATTTTACCCGATAAAAGACCCTCATTAGCTGCAAATAGCACATTAACAACAGATAAAATATTTAAAAAAATATAAAATAACGTGTTTACATCAACTACACAGATACGGGTAAGATATGGTGAGACCGACCAAATGGGCTACCTGTACTACGGCAACTATGCCTTGTACTACGAAGTAGGCCGCGCCGAAGCCATAAGGCAATTGGGCTTTACCTACCGCGAGCTAGAGGAAATGGGTATCATGATGCCGGTGGTTGACTTACACGTTCAGTACTTCAGGCCAGCACTTTATGATGACCTGATAACCGTAAAAACCATACTCAAAGAATTGCCGGATTCACCCAAAATCCAGTTTTATTCAGAGTTGTATAACGAAGCCGGCGTGTTTTTGAACAAAGGTGTAACCACACTGGTATTCTACGACCCGAAGGAAAAGAAAAAAATAGATATTCCACAGGTGCTGCACTCCAGGTTGTCGCCGTTCTTTACTGACGACAAAAAAGAAGACGAGTAACCCTTTTTTTTAAAAATCTACGATAATAACACCATGAGCAATGTAAAAGCCGCAATTGTAACCATCGGAGATGAGTTATTGATAGGCCAAACCATAGATACCAATTCTGCATGGATAGCACAGGAGCTCAATAAACTGGGCATTGATGTGATAAGGCGTGTAGCAGTTGGCGATACTAAGGAAGCCATAGTGAGCGCGCTGGATGAGGAACTACAGCATGTTTCATTGTTGCTGCTCACAGGCGGCCTTGGCCCAACATCTGATGACATTACTAAGCCACTGCTTTGCGAATATTTTGGCGGTAAGCTGGTGGTGAATCAGGATGTACTGGGGCACCTCATGGAGATTTTTGAGCGCCGCAAACGCATGATACTGGAGCGCAACCTGAAGCAGGCAGAGGTGCCGGATAACTGCACCGTGCTGTTTAATAAAATGGGCACCGCCCCCGGTATGTGGTTTGAAAAAGAAGGCAAAATCATTATTTCGCTGCCGGGCGTGCCCTTTGAGATGAAGCACATAATGGAGGTGGAAGCACTGCCAAGGATAAAAGAACTTTTTAAGGGTGATCACATCATACACCGCAATGTATTTACAGCCGGTGAGGGCGAAAGTGTTATTGCCGAAAAACTGGCGGAAATAGAAGAAAAACTGCCTCCCTACATCAAACTCGCATTCCTGCCGGATGGTGGTTTTGTGAAACTAAGGCTCACGGGTAAGGGAAGTGATGAGCAAAAGCTGGTAACCGAACTGGAAAAATTTCAGGCTGAAATTGCGGAGATCCTAAGCAACATTGTGGTGGCGCTGGTTGATGAGCCGATAGAAAAAATACTTGGCGATACTATTAAAAACCTGGGTAAAACCGTAGGGCTTGCAGAGAGCTGCACCGGAGGCTACATAGGGCACTATTTTACGCAGGTGCCGGGTGCATCGGCCTATTTTATGGGCAGCATAGTTTCTTACCACAACAATGTAAAAGAACACGTGCTGGGTGTAAAGCACGAAACCCTTGAAACCTTTGGTGCAGTGAGCGAACAGACCGTGGCTGAAATGGCGCAGGGTGCAATAAAGGTGCTGGATGTTGACTACTCGCTGGCAGTAAGTGGCGTGCTGGGCCCCGATGGCGGTACCGACAGAGTAAAAGTAGGGACTGTATGGATGGCCGTCGCCAGCCGGGAAACAGTTGTAACCAAGGAATTCCATTTTTACTACGATAGAGACCGCAACAAAGAAATGGCGGCAAAAAATGCCATGCTTTTCCTTTGGAAGTTTGTTACCGGCAGGTTGTAAATAATGCCCAGCCTGGCCCAGCCTAAACACGTGCCGTTAACCGCCGAGTACGCGAAGTGTGCGCAAAGAAGGCGCAAAGGTTTATTCTATTTTCATTTCGTTGAAGGGTAAAAAAAGGAACGTAGAGAAACTTCATATTCTTTGCGACTTTCTTCGCGCATTCTGCGGTTAGTCATACAGCCCCGAAGGCGGCTGAATTTGAGTAGCCGCCGGCGACACCGGCGGTACATAAATCGGTGAATGCCAACGCCGAAGGTGTTGAACAATGGTGCGGGTGAATTTAAAAAAACTAACATAATCAGGCGCCCTGCAACGGAGCAACTTACTTAAGCTGGGGTTTGCTGTGTACATCCGGGCGGGGGCATTAAACCCTTGCAAGGTTTGAAGCTTGGAGGTTTGGTGTGTCCCGGGGCGGTGCCCCGGGCTGGAAGATTTTGCCCTTTCAGGGCGGTTCAGTTGGCGAGGTTTCTGTGTTTTGACGGGCGTTGC
>CAILMA010000503.1 GCA_903835145.1 uncultured Bacteroidota bacterium | reverse complement strand
TTTTTAGAAATATATAATAAAATGACTGATTTTATAAGTTAGCAACAGCTCGGGCCACATTGTTTTATATCGGCAAAAAACGCAGCGAATAACTCTTTGTAACGGGCCCAAACTACCGCATCGATACAATAACAAATATTAACACCCTCTACGGTACCCCTTATCAGCCCGGCATTTTTCAGCTCTTTGAGGTGCTGTGAAATTGTAGGCTGGGCAAGACCGAGTTCCTCTACGAGATCACCACAAATACAGGTATCGGTGGCAACCAGTTTTTTGAGGATCGCTATCCTTGCCGGATGTGCGATAGCCTTTGCCATCAATGCCAGATCGTTATCAGCCTTCGTAAATAAATCTGTTTTCGTTGCCCCCATTTTCAATTTGCTTATTGCAATATTACGATTGATTCTAAAAACCACCAAATAAATCTCACTTCAAGACCGTTACACTATCTCTTAATTGATTTCTTTATTTGAATTGCCTTACCTATGTGCTTGACATTATACCTCCATTCGTTGAGTACAATAGAGATTACCAATCCCTCCAATTCAGACAATATGCCGGCTACCAATGCCAGCGGCAGCAATGGCTCAGCAACACCAAACCCCATGATCTGGATAGTAGCTGCCAGCAGGCACACCCCGAAAATTTTTGCACTTAACGCATGATAGCTTGCCCCTCTCCTGAACTTAAAATAATCGTACACGTATCTTATCGCTTCAATAGCTATAATGCCAACAATGCCCCATACATACTTTAAAATGATACCAGGAAAACATATAACGATTGCTACAGCAACCCCGATAAAGAAAATAGTGTCAGCAATACTATCCCATTGCCGAAGCGAAGCAGTTTCTACATTGTACCGTCGGGCAAGCACGCCATCATAATAGTCGGTGGCAGCGGCCAACGCGAGCAGCAAAACATAGGGCACCCCAAGCAGATGGATATAACCAAACCATACTGCTACGAGCGTAAGGGCCAATCGAAGATAAATCAACAACCAGGGTATTTTAGTGCGCATCAATTGCGTTTTTAAAGCAATGTAGCGACTTGTTTCACAACAAGGTACTAATAGCACATTACAATATGTTTGGTTGCATAAATTTTGAAAATCCGCTCCACCCCATTATCAATATCTGGTCTCTGAATTTATCCAAAATCAGATGTACTTTTGGTGAAGGATTTCACCCCCGGTTTACATATGAAAAGATTGATTTCTCTTGCACTTGTTGCTTCTCTTTTTAGTTCAGGATATGCGCAGCAGGTGCGCCCGGCCACATCAGAAAAAATATACCATGAGATGGCACGGTTAAAGCACCTAACCAGTGTTTTATACTTTGCAGCCCATCCTGATGACGAGAATACCCGGCTGCTGGCGTGGCTGGTGAATGAGAAAAATGTGCGTACAGGATATATGTCACTGACCCGTGGCGATGGCGGACAAAACATATTAGGTAGTGAGCAGGGCGAGGCACTCGGGCTCATCCGCACCCATGAGCTCATGGAAGCCAGAAAGCTTGACGGCGCAGAACAATATTTTTCAAGAGCTATCGACTTCGGTTTTTCCAAAACGCATGAAGAAACTTCTACGCACTGGGGCGAATATCTGCTCACCTCTGATGCCGTATGGGTTATGCGGAAATTCAGACCCGATGTAGTGATATGTCGTTTCCCACCAAATACACAGGCTGGCCACGGACAACACGCTATGTCTGCAATGATAGCAGCCAGTGCGTTTAAAAAAGCCGGCGACAAGCTTCAGTACACAGAGCAGCTGCACACCTATGCTGCATGGCAGCCCAAAAGAATACTTTGGAATACCTACAGATTTGGGGATAGGAATACGACCTCAGAAAGCCAGTTTAAGCTAAAAGTAGGCCAATACCAGCCCGGCATCGGCATGGGTGCCAGTGAGCTTGCCGGCCTTAGCCGTAGCATACACAAAAGCCAGGGGGCAGGCACGCCTTCAGTGCCCGGAGTACAAACGGAGTATTTTTCACTCGTGGATGGTCACTCATTGAGCAAATCATTATTTGACGGAATTGATATCACCTGGGGACGTGTGAATCGTAAAGACATTGACACCAACCTGCGACAGATTATTAATGACTATGATTTCACCCATCCGGATGCGAGCATCCCCGCGCTGCTGAAGCTAAAAAGCAAAATACTTACCGTAACCGATGAATACTGGCGCAATGAAAAACTTGAAGAAGTGAATCAGGTTATTTTAGATTGTGCCGGAATTTTGGCCGAATTATACACAAAGCAGCCCCAAACGGTTGCAGGTGTTTCCTTGCCATTTACTTTGCACGTGATCGCCCGTTCTGCTACACCCATCACACTATCGAGCATAAAAATGGGCAATATGGATACCGCGCTGAACAGAACTTTACAGTCGGATTCATTGTATTCTTTTGACTACTCGCTGGCTATTCCTGCTTCTACGCCGGTTTCGCAGCCTTATTGGCTTGCGCAAGTAAAAACAAGCAAGGATATGTTTACCATACCTAACGATTCGTTGATAGGGCTACCAGAAACACCTTGTAATCTTGCCATGCAGCTCAACCTGAATATAGGCGGCACATCATTCACCATCCCTGTTCCGCTCTCGTTCAAGAAACTTGACCCTATAAAAGGAGATGTAGTTGAGCAGCTGCGCATTGTGCCCGATGCCAATGTTTCTTTCAATTCCAATCTGCTGGTGACTCGTACCGATGGCTCATGCGATGCAGAAATAGCCATACATGCTTATAAAGAATTAAAAAATGCAACACTGACGCTGTCTGGCAAGACAACGGTAGCCAGCCTGGGTAATATCAATATGGCAAGTGGAACTGATACCACTATTATTGTGGCGCTAAACCAGCAGCTATCTGCGAAACAAGGCACCGGCGATTACTACTTATCTGCTGAACTCACCAACAACGGAAAAACGATTAATCAATCGTTGCACCTGATACAGTATAGCCACCTGCCCGTTCTACAATACTTCACACCGGCATATACAAAGGTGCTCCGCGCCAACTGGAAGTGCGCTGTGAAGCACATTGGCTTTATTGAAGGTGCTGGTGACTATGCGCTTTCGTTTCTCAGGCAGGCTGGTCTGCAGGTAGATGTGCTTAAGGAAGGTGACATGACTGATGCCGGCAAGCTGAAAAAATATGATGCAATTATAACAGGCATCAGATCGGTGAACGTAGAAAAACGCATGAGTGCCTGGCTGCCGGTGTTGCTGAAATATGCTGAAAATGGCGGCACACTGGTAATGCAGTACAATACCCTACAGGACATGAGTACTACAAAGCTCGGACCGTTTCCATTTACCATTGCAGATAAAAGGGTAACCGAGGAAAACGCATCTGTAACTTTTGCCGACCCTAAAAACAAAATCCTTAACTACCCCAACAAGATAACCAGTGCTGACTTCAACGACTGGGTGCAGGAGAGAGGGCTTTATTTCCCGGTGAA
>CAILMA010000502.1 GCA_903835145.1 uncultured Bacteroidota bacterium | reverse complement strand
GATGCCGGCTGGCACCTTTATTTGCAATAGCTATATTTCCGTACGCTTTTATTGCCCGGGCAGATTTATATTTGTTCCGGATCTTTAAAACCGGATTTATGCTTGAAAACATACTGAACGCGGCCAACAAATATGCCGATGGACTCAAAAACGTGATGGACCGCCGCACGCAGTGGCTCGCATCACATAAAACTGTTCATGACCACCTTTTAGAAATAGCAAAATACCTGAACGAAAAAGCGCTGTATAACCCCGGCTTTTATGTAGACACCAACCATGCTTTTAACGAAGAAATAAATGGCACTTGTGCTGCTATGCCATCACTCACTTTCCGGTCAGGGGCTATGCCTTTAAACATTGTGTTCAAAAATGCAGGCGGAGACAAAAGGGAATATGTTGAGGAAGGCTTTCACATCACGTTTACCCCAACCATTATCGGGCAAATCGTTGTATTGCTCGCACCGCACTATAGTAGTCTCAGCACCGAAAAACCCGGATATCTTGATCTCGCAGTGATTGAGAATCCGGCTGCTCTTACTGCTGAAGTTATACAGCAAATCATAGGCAGGGGCATCGAAATCGCCTTCTATTCCAGCTTCACCGGAATGGTGGAACAACAACAAAAATTAAATTCTGAAGACCAGAAAAAATTCGAGCATACCCCTATAGGATTCAAACGATATGAAAGTTCGGAGAAAGTTAAGTAGCATTTGCTGCATGGTCTTACTGGTTTTGGCCAGTTGTAACAACCAGCCAAAACCAGCAGAAAATAACCCCGTGCAACAGCAGGCATCAACGCCAACTGACCCTGCTCCGCGCGCCCTTGGCTACGATATAGTACATGAATACCCGCACGACGCAACTGCGTTTACAGAAGGGCTCGAGTACAAAGATGGCTTCCTGTATGAAAGCACGGGCCAATACGGCGCATCAGACATCCGCAAGGTGCAGCCGGAAACAGGCAAGGTGCTAATAAGCAGGAAACTCGACAGTAAGTACTTCGGCGAGGGACTTACCATACTCAATGGTAAAATATACCAGATTACTTACCGCGAGGGAAAAGGTTTTGTGTACGACCTGAAAACTTTAAGCCTCGAAAAGACTTTTATTTTCGCCGCTGCTGAAGGCTGGGGTATGACCAACAATGGCACCTCGCTCATTTACGACGACGGCACCAACACCCTGCACTTTCTTGATCCTGCTGATTTTAAAGAAACAAAACGACTTTCGGTTGCCGACGAAAAAGGCCCCGTTAATGAGCTCAACGAACCAGAGATGATTCATGGCTTTATTTATGCCAACCAATGGAAAACCGACCTGATTCTGAAAATTGATACCGCAACTGGAAAGGTAGTAGCCCGAGCTGATCTCAGTACCCTTCGCCTGCACGGCGGCATCCCAAATTTCGATGGCACAAACGGCTCCCCAGAGGTGCTCAATGGCATTGCTTATGACCCTATCGGAAACCGAATTTTCGTAACCGGCAAGCACTGGCCTAAAATTTTTGAAATAAAACTGGATAACTAAGGGCTTCAGCTTCAATTGACAACACAAGTAAAAAATATGGCATGAAAATTGCTAAAAAAATCTTAAATGTTTTTTACCTTGAGTTCCAATGAATAAAGACGCCCGATGAAAAAATTCTCATTACTCGCCCTGGTACTTTTGCTGCTTCTTGCACCAACCGCGCAGTTGCAGGCCGCCTTCTTCATCAAAAAAAGTGCGCCTGCAGTTGAGGTGCACCATAAACCCACTACCCGCGAAACAATAAGGGCAGCCTTCCAAATGCTCCCCCATGTCCCCGCTCCCCGCACCGTACTCAGGAAAACTAAAATGATGTTTGCAGACCGCTATTTCTCCGGCGAGCGAAATGAAAAATTCACACTAAGCCTGCTCTCTGCTCTTTTCGGCATCGTTGCCTATGTAGGGCTCTACGTCATTCTATTTGTAATGATTCTCACCGAGTCGGCGGCATCCTTCCCTATCATGTTTGGTGCCGATTGCCTGTTTGGGCTTGCGGCATTTGTCCTTGGCATTTTTGCGCTCAAAAAACGGCAACGATTCAAAGGTTTAGCCATAACAGGCCTCATCATAGGTTCATGTTACATTGCCCTACTGCTCTATTTGTTCATAATATGGGGGCTATATGGCTCCGCCGCATTTGGTGCGTAACACCGAGAACTAACTACCTGCTTAGGCCTCCAGTATGCGCCGCAAGTAATTGATTTGACCAAGGTGGTAACTGATATGACCGAAAAAATGAAACAAGTAATATTCGGTGCTGTTCTTCCCGAAAATCTCAAACGGGAAGTCGGCCGCAAGTTGCGCCTCTGTGATTGACCCCAATACCTTATTCACCATTTCAAGCGTCTTGTCTATGTCGGCAAGCAGTGTTTCCCGTGCTATGCCTGTAGACGAAAACTCAAGCTCACGCACCCTTACATAGCCAGTGTTACCAAGTGTGGCACCAATAAAGTGGTTTAGGTTGCCAATCAGGTGCAGCGAAAGATTACCAGCAGTGTTTGTAACACCCGGTAATGCCTTCCACATATTGGCTTCGTCTTTAAACAAATTCAATTCTTCCTTCAATTGTTGAATATCCCGGCTAAACAATGCCTGAAATGTGTGGTTGTTCATGATGTCATTAAGATTTGAGTATAAAATTAAGGGTTAAGTGCCATCTCATACACATAGTCATTCATAAAGTAACCATTACCAATATCAATATCTTCCGTTCTCATGTTTGTAAATCCGCAGCGCTCATAAAACCCAATGGCCCCGGCATTGTACCGGTTCACATTAAGCAGTAAAGTCTTTACGCCCTGCTCCCGTAGTTCCGCCATTATCCACTGCACCAGATGCCTGCCCGCGCCTCTTCCCTGCAAATCGGGCAGTACATAGAGTTTGTGCAGTTTGTATGCATCATTACCATACGGTCCGTATGATGCAAAACCCGTAGGGTGCCCCACTCCATCGCAGTAAAGCACGAATTGCTGTCCCTCCTCCTGCATTTGGCGTGCAAGCACATCAGCCGAATAAAATTTTCCCAGCATAAAAGTGAGCTGAGCCTCACCTATAATAGGTGTATAGGTTACAGGCCATGTCTGTTCAGCAAGCGAAATAATTACTGGAATATCATTGACGGTCGCCCGCTTTATTTTTGGCATCGTTAAGTACTTTTTTTAAAAAGACCATTGTTTCAGGAACTGCTCAATAAGCTTCCTGCTGTAGACTTTTTTATCTTTCTTCATGTCGTCAGTATCCTGTTCGTGTAGCTTTGTTCCCTTATCATCGAGTACAATAAAGATAGGATACCCCAAATTCCTCGGGCAACCGAGCGCTTTAAGTTCGTCTTCATTTTTATTGTTCGGACTAAAATTTACGAGTGTAAGCTCATAATGCTTGTTGCAAAAGTCGCTCTTCACCAGTGTATCGTATGCCTGCCGGCTCCAGTAGCTCCAGTCACCACCAACCACTACCAGCACCTTTTTATGCTCTTGGCGCGCCAAATCTATGGCGGCTTTTACGTCGCTTTTTGCATCAGCCTTTG
>CAILMA010000501.1 GCA_903835145.1 uncultured Bacteroidota bacterium | reverse complement strand
CATATTTTTCCTGTTCCTGCCTGCGCTTTTGAATATCAGTATGTGTTCCTATAAAACGCAGGGGTTTTCCGTCTTCAGTTTTCGAGATAATAACACCGCGACTCAAAATCCATTTGTAATTACCCGCTTTGCACAAGTAGCGGATTTCAGCTGTGTACATAGCATCCTTGCCATTCATGTGACTCACAAAACGTTCTTCAACCTTCTTATAATCATCAGGGTGGAGCTTTGAAGTCCAATCTTCAAGCGTAACCAGCTCGCCGGGCAAATACCCAAAAATCTCGTGCCACTTTTCCGAAAAAAACATCTTCCCGGTAGTTATATCCAAATCCCACATACCATCGCCCACGGCATCAAGCGCCAGCTTCCATTTGTCTTCAACTATGGGAGCATTATCGAGTCTGTTGATCTTTTCAATCACGACCATTCTGTGCTCCCGGTAGTCGGGGATATTTAACACACGAATAATGAGCAGCACCGGTCCCTTTTCTTCTACAACCGCAAATTCCCGGTACAAGACCTTGCCAGTGGTAAATGCCTCACTCACCAGACCGGCACAAAATTGTAAAATATGGTCCTCTGGAACGCCCCCTAAATCAAGCCCTGAGCAAGTACTATTAACCAGTATACCATTTGCATCATCTTTTTCCCAGCAACCAACAATCACCTTGGTTTTTGCTACAAGAAGTACCCTATCTGCAAACTGCAGTAGTGCTTTTACCATTGTTTCATATATAGCAGAATAACTTTCCAGCATAAACTACCTTGAAAGATAATATTATTGCAACAGCCAACAAAACCTGTTACCCCCAATTTTTAATCAATTAAATATACAACTTTAATTTAACCGGGTTTATTTATTTGTTTTGAAAAATAAATATCGGTGACCGTTCAACTACATCAATGCAGTAGCTGAGGAACTTTAGAACCTCCAATAAATTTCAAAACGGGACAGGGTTATAGCTTGAAAAGCGTCATTATCTTATCTACTATTCTGGCGGCAGTATGGCCATCCCACATCGGTGGAATTCCTCCTTTTTTCCAGTTACCAGCAAAGAGGGTTGCCATAGCGGGAGCTATAGCTTTAGGGTCGGTACCAAGTAGTTCATTTGTACCTATAGTGCAGGTTTCGGGTCTTTCGGTGCTATCCCTGAGTGTCATGCAAGGTATAGCCATAACTGTAGCCTCTTCCGTTATGCCTCCGGAATCAGTTATCACCGCTTTTGCATTTTTCACAAGGTAGTTGAACTCAAGGTACCCCTGAGGTTCTATAAGGTGCAGATTGGACGCTGATATTCCTGCTGCTTCCAGCATTTTTGCAGTTCTGGGGTGAACAGGGAATACCAATGGTAAACCTTGTGATGCGTTGACAATTTCACTTATCAGCTCCGCCAGCTTTTCTTTATTGTCCACATTAGCCGGGCGGTGCAGGGTCATCACAATATATTCACCCGTTTTAAGCCCCAGGTCATTCCATACATCTGGTTGCCTGAACCGAGGCATCTGTTTGTAAAGCGTGTCTATCATGGTGTTACCCACGAAAAATATCCGCTCTTTCGGTATCCCGGCTTTTCGCAGGTTTTCGTTGGCAATCTCTGATGTGGTAAAGAAATAATCAGTAATAGAATCCGTTACCATACGGTTAATCTCCTCGGGCATGGTCCAGTCACCCGATCTTATACCGGCTTCCACGTGCGCAACTTTAATGTTGTTCATTTTTTTGGCAGCTATGGAGCATGCCATGGTGGATGTTACATCACCCACTACTATGCAAAGATCACAGGGCTCTTCCATGAGTAGCTTTTCATAGCCCATCATTATCTTGCCTGCCTGTTCTGCCTGGGTTCCGCTCCCCACTTCAAGGTTAAAATGTGGTGCCGGAATGTTCAGTTGCTCAAAAAAATCGGCACTCATCTTTTTGTCATAGTGCTGCCCGGTGTGTATCAGCCTGTACTTTATTGCTACACCCTTCGCCATCTGCACTTCTATAGCATCAATAATTGGTGCAATTTTCATGAAATTGGGCCTCGCCCCTGCAATTATATCTATCAACATATCTTTCCGAACAAAAATTTTAAACTACTAAATAAAAACTCATTTCCTGACAAAACTAAGCAATCAACTAATTGTCACCCATTGTCTCGTCATCAGGCTTTCTATTGCAGCAAAGCTCGCCAGTGT
>CAILMA010000500.1 GCA_903835145.1 uncultured Bacteroidota bacterium | reverse complement strand
ACTTATATCCTCGATTTTTTACAAATGTCAGAAAGTAGATTAATTGCTGGTTATAAAAGTTCGTTCTGGGAAATTTGGAGCGAGATATTTGGAGTTATTTGAACGAATTATTAAGATTCCCAACCTTATTGCTAATATTAGGCACCAATGAAAATATTTTGATTAAATTGGCAGCAGACTAATAAGATTAACAACAAAATGGAATTTACAGCGCAGCAGGTGGCCGGTTTACTAAACGGTACTATCGAAGGGAATCCGGATGTAAAAGTTTCAAAACTTTCAAAGATTGAACAAGGTGAGCCCGGCTCAATATCCTTCCTTGCCAACCCCTTGTACACCCAATACATTTATAATACCGAGGCAACCCTTGTCATCATTAACAAAGACTTTGAGTTGACCGCTCCGGTGAAGGCTACTTTAATCAGGGTCGATAATGCTGGTCATGCATTTGCCAAATTGCTGGAAATGTACAATCAGGTTAAGTTAAATAAAACGGGCATCTCCCCCCAGGCCTATATTTCTCCTAAGGCCACTGTCGGTACAAACATATATGCTGGTGAGTTTGCCGTAATCAGCGACAGTGCAAAAATTGGCAATAATGTAAAAATATATCCACAAGTATATGTCGGTGAAAATGTGACAATCGGAGATAATACAACCCTCTTTGCCGGAGTAAAAATCTACTCCGATTGTGTCGTCGGTAAAGACTGCATCATTCACTCTGGTACAGTGATAGGCAGCGATGGCTTCCGCTTTGCACCAGAGAATGAGGGCAATAAAAAAATACCTCAGATCGGTAACGTTATCATAGAAGACGACGTTGAAATCGGCGCCAACTGTGCGATAGACCGGGCAACATTGGGGTCCACAATTCTACGCAAAGGGGTTAAGTTCGATAACCTTATTCACATTGCACATAACGTGGAGATTGGCGAAAACAGCTATCTCGCTGCATGCAATGTAGTGGCAGGCAGCACGAAAATTGGTAAAAATTGTATGTTCAGCGGTCAGGTAGGCATAGTGGGGCATTTGCAGATTGCCGATAACACCATAATCACGGCACAATCTGGCATCTCAAAAAGCATCACTAAAACGGGCGAAGTATACATGGGTAGTCCTGCTTTCGAAGCCGGTAAATACCGTAAAGCCTACATCCACTTTCGCAATTTGGACAACCTCGTGCAGCGCGTCAATAACCTTGAAAAAGCTGCAAAATAAGATATTTGTCACATCAATAAGAAACGTAAAAAGGGCATCTGCGGGCGCCCTTTTTACTTATATGGTAATTCAATAATTTACATTATTCGTCAGCAGCTACCAGACGGAAGCCATTACCATGTATGTTCACAATTTCTACAGCGCTGTCTTCTTTAAGGTATTTGCGCAGTTTCGCAATGTAAACATCCATGCTACGGCCATTGAAGTAGGTATCGCTACCCCAAATGCGTTTGAGCGCAAGCTCCCTTGGCAACAGGTCATTTTTGTATTCACAAAGCATGAGCAGTAACTCGTTTTCCTTTGGAGAAAGCGTGTGGGTGCTGCCACTGTGTGTAAGTGTGCGCAATTTGCTATTGAAATGATAAGATCCAATGTTGAATTCTACCATTGCATGTTGCTTGTCCTGTAGCTCCTGATTGCGTTTAAGCACTGCTTTTATTTTGTGTAGCAGTACATCGCTGTCAAAAGGCTTGGTTATATAGTCATCTGCACCGAGCTTATAGCCTGACAGAATGTCTTCTTTCATGCTTTTTGCTGAAAGGAAGAACAAGGGCACATCGGGGTCATTGTTCCTGATTTCTTCTGCAAGTGTAAATCCGTCCATATTGGGCATCATCACATCAAGCAGGCAGATATCAAATTTTTCGCGCCTGAAAGCCGCCAGACCCAATATACCATCGCGGGCCAGTTCTACTACAAAATCATGAAGTTCGAGGTAATTCTTAAGTACCTGTCCGAAGTTCGTATCGTCTTCAACTAAGAGAATCTTATTTTTTTCCATACAGTGTAATAATAAGCACAAAAATAATGCCACTATTCTACACTTTATAAAATATTTTGTTAATAAAGCTGTATTCTAAACTATGAGCGCAAAATGGGCACTGACAAGATATTTTGGCTGAACCAGTGCTTGCCCTCCGCGTTTAGCACTCGCTTCAATTGCCTCACTGAAGCCGCGATCTCCAATATTTCTCGAAATAACTTTCAGTAAATCGCTGATTT
>CAILMA010000499.1 GCA_903835145.1 uncultured Bacteroidota bacterium | reverse complement strand
TGCTGGCTTTACGCCAACTGGAGCGTTCTTGCCTTTTTTTAGCAAAAGAGAAAGAAAAATCTTTATTGATCTTCAGGTCAAGACCGTAGTGCCATGGGAGCCTTGAGCCATTGATACCGCCAATGATAGTATTACCAATTGCATTTTGAAGACGCGTGTAAGGCTCTCCGCTTCTTGCTTTAGCAATCAAGTCAAGACCTGCATTCTGTAAGATGTGGTTATTGAATAATACCGGACCTTCACCTTCGCCATAACGGTAATCGAGGCTCGCAGTGATGTTGTGCCTTGAATCGTAATCAAGTGCGCCTACGTAACGAAGGTTAGGTAAACCCGCTTCAATAAAGCTTTGGAGCAGACCTCCAGGAGACACCTGACCACTACCGCCACTGTTAGTGGAAAACGGAGTAGAACCTGTTCCTTCAGCAAACTGCAGGGTGTAAGACAAACTCATACTGAGGTGATTTGTCGCACGCAATTCATAATAAGCTTTTAAACCCTTAGTTGACGAGAAATCCCTGTTGCCATAAGTGTAATAAGTAGTAGGCCATGCATACAGGTAAGGAACAACGGAAATTTGGTCTTTCCTTTCTTTGTAGAAACCAGTAAGAGTCAATACTGCCTTTTTACCAATAACCTGATTGAAACCCAGTTCATAGTCAATAGTTTGTTCTGGTTTCAGGTTTGCGTTAGCAATGATCTGGTTAGAGTTCTGGTTGAGGTATGCATAATCATATGCGGTAGCATAGCCAAGTCCGGTTGGATAAGGGCGCTGAGAATAGATATCGTAGTGCGCAAAGAACTTGGAAACTTCTGAGATTGGGAAGCTGATGTTGATACGTGGAAGAACAGAAACCTGAGGTGTATAGTCAGTAAATGAACCGTTTGGATTGAAACCGGTATCAGTAATCTTAACGTTATCAACCAACAATGGCTGAGGGTCACGACCATTAGAATAATTTTTCAGGATACTTGGATCCTGAATAGCAGTACCGGTATAGTCATACCAGTTGCCACCAACACGATAACCGATAATAGTTTTGTTGGTTGATGAATTGTCATCCACATAAACAACAGCACTTTGTGGAATGTTCGCAGGAGTAACACCACCGTTCAAAGTATTCTTCAAACCCGACTCAGCAACAGTTTTTGTCGCATACAAAGAATATGGATCTTTCAAAACCTTAGTGTTGGCAGAATACCTCTGTACCCTCACACCAATGTTGAACAGGATATTTTTGTACTCGAACTTATCAAGAATGTAGCCAGAAACCATATTAGGACTGAACGCAGCAATTGGGCGCGTATAGTTACCATTTGCATCTTTCTGTGTCCAGAAATCGTTGAAGTTAACAGTACCAGTTTGTGTCTGGCCAGCATAACCATAACCATAATAGCTGGTGAATGGGTTACCACTGTTCAACAACTCATCGGCCGAGAACATGTTCAATGAGAATACTGATGGGTCAAGCGCATCAATGTTGATGTTTTGAGTGTTGTTATAACCAAGCTTTGCTCTCAGGTTCTTATCAAACGCCGTCTGAGCTGGGTTAATGTAAGAATAAGTGATAGTATCTGTTGGGCCAGGGCGAACAACACCGCTGTTTACCTGAGCAAGGGTATACCTCTTACCGTTTACAATAAAAATAGGGTTGGTTTTATCCAATTTAAGATTGCCGTTATCGATGCTGCTTACAAGCTGCCTCATTTGCTGCCATAGAGAAGCAGTTGTACCATTAATATTGGCATTTGCTACGAATGAACGAATGATGCGCTGATTGTAGTCAAGACCGAACTGAATACCATGAGAAATTCCACCTGCTTTCAAATCGAAAGATGCATCAACTTTCAGGCCATACTGGTTAGAATTATATAAGGAATAACCTGTTTGAGTAGAACCAGGGCTGTAGAAAAGACCATAAGTATTTGCAGGCTCATCACCATTAGCCAAAGCATTATGTGATTGAATTTGCTGGATAGTGAAAGGAAGGTTCTCGTTTAAAGAATTAAAGTACTGTGTAGTATAGTTAGCAAGTATTGGGTTCATTTCTGAACGGGTAAAGTTGATGCTGGTAGGTTGTGTAAACAATAAAGTTGTTCCTTTTCTTCCGCTCGCAGAATCTGCTGCATTAGGAAAATAAATGTCTGTGAAATTCTTGTTGAATTTACCAATATAACCATAATCAAAAATGTTAGTTTTGAACTTAGGGTCTTCATTCGACTGATAAAGCCTTTGGTAGTCAACCTGCAATGTGTAGTACGCAATTGAAATAATACTTTTTTTGCCAGTATCTGACGCCATACCTTGCTTGCCCAGTTTCTGAGTAAAACGAAGGTAACCGCGACCTGAGAAAGAATTGTCTCTTGGAGTTGCCTCTGGTGCAAATAAGTTTCTTGCTGAGTTGTAACCATCCTGACTGGTGTAATCAATATTGCCACCTACGGAAATGTGCATCTGGTCAGTAAGCTTGTAATCAACCTTACCATTTACCCTACCCTCTTGAATTACGTTGTGAGGCGGTTGTTTTACAGTTGTAAGATCGTTGTTAGTTACATAAGCCGAGGCTGGGTTATAAATAGACTGTCCATTATTGTCGGTAGTGATTTTCAATGGGTTCTTCTGCAGATTGGCAAGTACATCGCTCTTGGCCACAAAAGAATTGTAATAAGAAGGATACCTGTCATGATCAGCATAATAGTCTCCGCTCAATGCAAAACCCATAACTGGTTCACGTTTCTTAGTGATACTATCAATTTGCTTTTTCTTTAACAGCGGACCTGCTACAGAGAAGGAAACAAGATTGTTGTTATAGCCATCAATAGAATGCTGGGCCCTTACATCGCCTGTAAATTTAGGAGCAACACCTCTTGAGGTGATCTTGATAGCAGCACCAGAAACGTCACCCACATCAGCCGGGATACCCGAAGAGATAACCTCGATCTGCTCAACAGAACCCTGTGCCATGTCAATACCAATAGTACCCTGAACCTGTACACCATCAATGATGTAAACGTTACCGGTAGAACGACCACCATCGGAGTTCAATCCGCCACCGCGCTGGCTTTGGTATATACCAGGAGTGAGGGATACAAGATCAGCAGTCTGTGTTGTAGGCTTCTGATTGATTTCCTTGCTGGTAAGTATAGTATTAGTTTTATATTTATCGATAAGCGGCTTGCTGTAAACGACAACTTCTTTCAGTTGGTTATCAGAACGCAGCTCAACATCAAGCGCAGTTTGCTCACCGGGAGAAACAAGCACACCAGTTATGGTTTTTGAGCCATATCCGGTAAAAGAAATAGTTACATCATAGCTACCCGGGTCCAACGGCTTAATACTGTAATGACCATCAAAATCTGTCACAGCACCACCCTTGAAAATGCCACCCTGTTTCACTGATACAGAGGCACTTACCAGAGGATCTTTTTTCTGATTGACAACGTTACCAAGAATTTCCTGCGCCAAAGCTGATCCCGACAGCCCAATAAAAACCAACAAAAAGAGATAATGTAATGTACGATTCATATTCTAAATTAATAATTTGATGTTGAATGTGGCGGTAAAGATAAAAAAAACTGTTAAAAATACCCCACTCGGAAAATATATTTTCCAATCCACTGTTTAAGTGCAGGTTACCCTAAAGTAAATTTTATGTTAAACCCTCTATCTAAAAGACGAAGTAATAGTTAAAAACCTTGGGTAAAAACCAAAAATTTCTTTAAAAATGCCTTTTTAGCCCTCCGAAAGCTTGTTGAGCAGGGTAAAACTCATTTTATATAGCGCTTCATGCGTATATCCCGCTATATGGGGTGTGCCCACAAAATTGGGCATGACGAGCAATTCATCTATCATTTTTTTTAATCTCGGCATCATATTTGCTATCGGCTCTGTCTCATAAACGTCAAGACACGCACCTTTTAGCTTGCCGCTAAGCATACCGTTGTACAATGCAGCAGTCTCCACAACCGGCCCCCGTGATGTATTTATTAAAATAAATGGCTTTTGCATGTTTTTAACGAATTCACTATTAAAATAATGCTTTGTATCCTCCTGTAGCGGCACATGAAAACTTACAATATCCGCCTCCTGATACAACCTGTCAAGTGAAGCGCACATCACTACGCCGTCTTGCGCCACGTCACTAATATATTTATCGTAAGCCAGAATATTCATATCGAAGCCTCGGAGCTTTTTTGCAAACGCACGGCCAGTATGGCCAAATCCAATAATCCCTATCGTCCGTCCCTCAAGTTCAATCCCCCTGTTTTCATCCCGAAGCCAGATATTGTTTTTCATTTCCGTATTGCTCCAGCTTATTCTCCTTGTCAGGTTAAGCAGTAAACCCAGT
>CAILMA010000498.1 GCA_903835145.1 uncultured Bacteroidota bacterium | reverse complement strand
TGCGAATTTTTCGATGAAAGGCAATCAATCTTATAAGTTATTATCGACCAACCAGCTGGATGATTTGAATTCCAGTCAGCACGGCGATGAGTTATTTGAATTAGAAGACGAAAGAGATAACGACAAACTTCATAATATCAATGATGTATGGACCAGGAATAAATTAAATCACCGTTTTTTTGCTCCTTACTATTGGGCAAAAACAACAATTTGTAGTATCGGCCATAGGTCCAGCTATTAATAAAAGTAGCATAATAACGACTTCCCGGATTTCCCGACTGCCCTCCGGGGTAAACCCCATACGCTTCTATTTCTTTACCCATTTGCACTACCATCCGCCACGAAGGACCATGGTTGCCTTTTGCCGCATCAACCGTGTTGCCCCAGCCGCCTATCTTAAGGTTCTTAAAACTAAATGCAGGCAACTTAGAAAGATGAGTTATAGAAGTGCTCTTCACATTATACCACTCCAATCCGGTTTTTTCAGCTCGCCCCACACTATCCATAGCCACTTTAAAGCTGCTTTTCACAATCTCATCCAGATGATCGAATTCCTTTATTTTGATAGTACCCGCATCGGCAGCCTGCAACAGCTGCATAGTGCGCTCAGGCAAAGGATACAGCAATGCCGGCACACTGCTAAACTCTGCCCATAGTTTGTTGTAGAAATAATACCACCACACTTGGTAAAGGGTGGCTTCTATCCCAGTTGCGTTGAGCTCATAGTTCCATTTTTTAAGCTTGTTTACATACCCCCTCCGTTTTGTGTCGGTTTCTTCAGGCAGGTATTTAAGCATTATGGGTAAAGTATTAGCTGCCAGCAACGACAAAGTATCATTCTGTAGCGCAAACATATCTTTGATAGTCGCCTTTGTAAGTCCGTGCAGTACCTGATTGATCCTCCAGGCCCTTAGCTCAACAAAATCGCCATTGTACCAGTAAGGATAAGTACTGTCGGTTACACATTCATTGGCCGAGGCCAGAAATCCCTGCTCGGGGTTTAGAGCATGGGGGTTCTCGCGCAGCGGTATCAGGTCTCCCCAAAGTGTTGACTTATCGCTGCCATCCATTATGTATCGCCCCTGCCCTTTCCATTTGTTTATAAACTGTCCTTGTCCCCACAAAGCAATATTTCCCGCCCTGTCAGCATATGCCATATTTTGTGCCGGGCAATGGAAATTGATGATGCCATCAACATAGTCAGCATAGTTCTTGGCCCGGTTCATAAGGTACACCGCCAGCAGCTCGTTCGATGCACGGTGTGCCATCCAGCTCATAGCCAGAGGTTTCTCCAGTCCACCGTCAGCAGCATACTTCTCATCATACATCAGCGGGCCGTGCACGGAATAATACACTGTATCTACAAAATCTTTTGCTCCTTTTATTGCTATATGTTCTTCCCGGGTGGTGAATGTTTTTTGTGCCCCGTCGAACCAGTATTTGTTGTTACTTCCTTCAACTCTTTTTATCAGGTAGTAGTCCTTTACATCCCGGTAATTGTTGGTAAAACCCCACGCAATACTGTCATTAAACCCAATAATAACTCCCGGTGCGCCCGGCAGCGAGACTCCGTAAACGTTCATCCCATCCGTTTGCATTTGTACTTCATACCAAAGCGACGGCAGGTTTAGGCCCAGGTGAGGATCGTTGCAAAGTATCGGAGCTCCGCTTGCTGTACGGCTGCCAGATACCACCCAGTTATTGCTCCCCACGCCATCTTCGCGTGTCTCTTTAAAATCTTTTTTCGAAAATCTTGGAAACACGTCGTGGTCTGGTGCCGCAGGCCTTGGTAACGATGGCTGCTCAAATTTTGTGCCCCCGGGTACCACTGTCGCAGACCCTTGTATAGTTTCAGGATACAGCAATTGAAAGACATCAGCCGGCAAAACCTCTTTAAGGTATGTAAGCGGAATATCATCGCAGGAGCCCGTAAGGTCATCAGCCATAAACTTAAGCAGTAAAGCACTTTTGATATTGGTCCAAGGTTCGGGTTCAAAACCCATCAATTTATATTCAAGCGGATAACCTCTGAAATTCAAACCCTTAATGTAGGCGTTTACGCCCTCTGTGTAAGCGTCCATCATTACCTTTGTCCGCGGATCCGCCTGCATAGCGGCAAGAGATTGCTCAGCCGCATACACCATACCCTTTCGGCGCTGTTTGCGGTCGAACTCAAAACCTTTAACACCAATCACCTCACTTACGCGCCCTGCTGCCGCGCGGGTCTCCATATCCATTTGCCATAAACGAAAGGTAGCGTGCAGGTATCCCTGAATGAAATATAAATCATGGTCATTTTCAGCATGAATGTGAGGCACCATCCTTTTATCAAGCCATACATTAGCATCACTTTTTACACCGGGGAAAGACAAATTTGCATTGAAATTAAAATCTGTTGCCTCAGCGTTTGCCCAAAACCCGTTCACCGGGTCAGTTAGCCTACCTAATGCCGGAATGCCTCCGATAGGTCGGTCCAGCAAAAAGACGATTGCCAAGGTCAGAAAAAAAAGAATGAACCCCCAAAATAACCTCATGTAATAATTTTTACAAAACGACTTAATGAAAGTTACCAAGTATTAGCTCTGCACGTTAAGCGAAGTTATTTTGGCAATATTCCTGTACAATAGATGGGTATTTCAGAAGCTAATATAGTCAATTTCTGAAACTTCCTTACTTTAAAATAGGCTATTAGGTAATCGATATCAGCATTTTAACCGAACAGGCAATTTAAATACAACGCTTTATCAACAAAATAAGTCGAATCATTTTAAATTCATATTTTTTCGGCTTGACTTTTTCCGGCAGCTTTTACCTATTTTTACTCCAAATGAAGAAAGTTTTAGTTGTTTATTATACCCAAACAGGACAATTGAGTACTGCGCTCAAAGCAACGCTGGCACCGTTTGAAAACAGAACCGACGTGTCTATAACCTATGAGGCGCTGCAGCCTGCCGAACCATTCCCCTACCCCTGGTCTTACATGCAATTTTTTAACGCCTTTCCCGAAACCGTTCAGGGCGTACCTTGTGAGTTGAAGCCAATCAGTTTCAATACTGACGAAAACTACGACCTTGTTATTATTGGCTATCAGCCCTGGTTTCTTTCCATTTGTATCCCTGTGAATTCGTTTTTGAAAAGTGAAACCGCAAAAAAGGTATTGAAGGGCAAAAAAGTCATAACTGTGCTTGGCTGCAGAAATATGTGGCTCGGGGCTCAGGAAAAAATGAAAATGCATCTGAAAAATCTGGGTGCAGATCTTGTAGGTAATGTAACCTTTGTTGACAAGGCCGCCAACCTCGTAAGTTTGGTAACCGTGTTTGCCTTTGAACTTGTGGGTGTCAAGGATAAGTTTCTGGGTATCTTCCCCAAATACGGCATGTCGCCGACCGATCTTTCTGAGAAAGCTCCTTTGTTTGGCAATACGATTCTTAAACATTTACTCAGCGGCGATTATGCTACCCAGCAAGACGAATTGATAAGTCAGGGTGCCATAAATATAAAATCAAACCTTATGCTCCTTGAAGGCAGGGGAAGGGTGCTTTTCCCGCTCTATGCCAACTACATCTCGAAAAAAGGTACAGCTAAAAGTGAGGACCGTCAAACCCGAGTGAGGATT
>CAILMA010000497.1 GCA_903835145.1 uncultured Bacteroidota bacterium | reverse complement strand
GCCTACCAGATTGCCATTCGTACCCTGCCTTTTAAGCGTATTATAGACAGTGAAGTCGAAGCCACTGGTAGATGCGCCTGCTGGATCATGACAACCGCTTATGTTACAGCTTTGGTTGAGGATAGGCACAATTACTGTAGCATAAGATACTGCTGTGGTATCGCAGGTGGTGACAGGAGCGGCGGGGTAGAGCTGGTCGTATTTGTCGTTGTAACAACCAGTTACACCAAGCGCTATGCAACTCAGCACGCTTATAGATAAAACTACTTTCTTCATTTTTATAACGAGTTTATGTTCAATTTTTTATTTAATGATACAGTCGGTGAGGGATATACCCATTATGCCATTGCCAGAGCAAAATCCTTTAATGGTTAGGTTTTGTCCCTTTGTTACCGTTGCATTTTTCTCTCTCATGGCACATTGTATGCCACCGGCAGGGTCTCCGGTTGCTAAAACAACCAACAGGCCACCATCCTGATTTTTCTCAAATTCTGCAACTGCACCGCTCACTTCTATTACTTTATTCAGGTATTTCGTGTCGGCTGCCTTTTCATTTGCTGCATATTCTTTTGCTATGCTTTCAGCGGTAACTACCATACCTTTTACATCTTCTGCTTTTTCTTTTTTAGGTGCAAATTTATCAACAACTGACATGATCATTTTGCCCGGTCCGGATTGAGGTGCAAACCAAACAATGGCTCCTGTTATGAAACCCAGCACAACAAGCAAAACGACGACAATTGCTAAGTTTTTTTTCACGTTTAATAATTTTTAATAGCAAATGTACAACTCCATGTTTGAACATGCAAAGAGTATGCCATAGTAATGTCATTAGTGCATACGGATATTGGGCAATTGATGCGCTGTTGAGGGAGCAACATATATGTATTGCGATATTTTCTATTCATTTGAAACCACATACTTACTTGTGCGGTAGGCTGTGCCTTTAAAAACCGCCAGAATTTCGCCGGCTTCATTGGTTAGCGTAATGTCGTAGAATGAGGTCTTATTGCCGGTGTATATTTCTTTGGCTTCAATAGAAACTATATCTCCCTCTTTACCCGGTTTCATGAAGCTGATATGCACATCGAGCGCTACACTGATGCGGCCATGGGAATTGCAGGCAAATGCAAAAGCACTGTCTGCTGCCGAGAATAGGTTGCCGCCATGGGCTATGCCAAACCCGTTCAGCATTTCTTTTCTGATTGTGTAGTGCACCCTGCAGTACCCCTCGCGGTATTCATCAACAACTATCCCCATCCACTTGCTGTAGTGGTCATTTTCCAGCATCGTCTCTAATATCTTACTTGTGTTATTCATTCGCTGAAGTTTTTTGTCACTGGTTTGGGGAGTTTGTTATGTAAAGGTTATCATTTTAAAAGCAGCTATAAAAGCGGTTTCCGGCGCTTGCTTTAACGAATGTATTCCTAAAATCAGGGCTCACTTTTGCATAAACCCTTGTAAATTGTTAATTTTGAGAAAATTATTGAAAAAAGGCATAATGATACAAGGAAAACTAATAACAATGGATGAGTTCACCATCCAGGAAACAAGAAAATTTCCACAAGCAACGGGTGAATTATCATCCCTGCTTCGCGACATAGCGCTGGCTGGTAAAGTGATCAATAAGCAGGTGCGTAAGGCAGGTCTTGCCGATATTTTGGGTAAGCACGGTGCAACGAATGTGCAAGGCGAAGAACAGATGAAGCTTGATGTGTTGGCGAATGAAACGCTGATACACGTACTTAAAAACAGTTCCGATTGTTCGGGTATCGCATCAGAGGAAAACGATAACGTAGTACCTTACGAAGACACCTTCTCCGCAAATTCAAAATACATTGTGCTCTTCGACCCCCTTGATGGTTCATCAAATATTGACGTGAACGCATCAATAGGCACCATATTCTCCATTTACCGCAGGGTAAGTGAATTGGGCAAGCCATGCTGTGAGAAAGACTTCCTGCAGCCGGGTAACAGATTAATGGCCGCAGGCTACATTATCTATGGCTCAAGCACTATGATGGTATATGCCACCCGCCTGAGTGTAAACGGGTTTACATTGGAGCCATCTATCGGTGAGTTTTGCCTGTCACACCCCAACATCAAAATCCCGGATAATGGTAAGATATATTCCATTAATCAAGGGAATACTGTTAAGTTTAGTGCTGGTATGCGTGCATATCTGGACTATTGTATGGAAAGCAAGAAAGAAGAAGGGCGCCCATATTCCCACCGTTATATAGGTTCAATGGTAGGTGATTTGCACCGCACTTTGATAAAGGGTGGAATATTCATGTACCCTGCTGATAAAAGCAGCCCGAATGGTAAACTGCGCCTGCAATACGAATGTAACCCGATGGCTTTTATAGTGGAAGCGGCGGGTGGCATGGCCAGCGATGGTACTACGGATATTCTTGATGTGCAGCCAACAGAACTGCACCAGCGTGTACCTGTGTTTATCGGCTCAAAAAATATGGTGAATAAGGCACTTGAGTTTGTAAATATGCCTGAAGTAGTTGCAAACTAAGAACGAAAGGGGGGAAAGATAAGGACTGTCCATTTGGGGAACAGTAAGTTTACGCTTTCAAAATAACACAATCATGTTACAGCCACTCCAGCAGGAGTGGCTGTTTATTTAGTTGCCGACACTTCTAAATTTGCGGTTTCTTACTGACACTGAATTTATTGTTGATAAAGGTTTTTTCGAAATGATATTGAGGAATAGCTGGTTGCTGCGGATTAAGCTTACCAAAGTTGAAAGTGCTTGTACTGTATTCGGGAACTACAGTGCGCTTGGCTTCTTTTTGATCCAATAGCGCTTGGGTAAACAGGTACTTTGAACTCGAGCGGCGTTCCACTTCCTGCTCCAGG
>CAILMA010000496.1 GCA_903835145.1 uncultured Bacteroidota bacterium | reverse complement strand
CATGTGTGGCTGGTGCATGGATAAATATGGCCTCTCGTGGCAGGTAGTACCCGCTATCCTCGGTGAGCTCATGTCGGATAAAGAGAAAGGACCGCGGGTGATGCAGGCATTTATGAAGATGAAGAAATTCGACATTGCTACCCTGCTCAATGCCTGATGAACAACATACACCCAGTTTCAAGAAATTACACAGAAAAGTAACAAAAGAAAGCGGCACTTTGGCGAACAGCTCCGCTCGCCAAAGGGAACGGCGAATTTACACCCTCATTAAATTAAGAACCACTTCCCCTAAACGTTGGGAAAGACGGAAAGATATCATGGAAAAGCAAATACAGGTAACTCGAATATTTAACGCACCCGTGGCAATGGTCTGGAGCCTGTGGGTGGACCCAGAGCTCGTAAAGAAATGGTGGGGCCCAAGGCACTTTACTGCACCAACGGCCCTCATTGATTTCAGGGTCGGGGGTAAGTCTGTAGTTAGTATGATGGCGCCTGCTGAGATGGGCAACAGGGTGTTTTACAACACCTGGGAATACCTGAAAATAGACCTGTTTGAGCGCATAGAGTTCCTGCAAAGCCTCTCTGACCCCAACGGCACCACCGTCGACCCCGTTACCCTCGGTATGCCGCCCGACTTCCCCAAAGAATTCGTAACCATCATCACCTTCCGGCAGGTAGACCCCTCAACAACTGAAATGACGGTAACACAGCACGCCGATATGGGCGCTATGAGCCACTTTGCGCAGCTTGGCCTGGAGCAAAGCCTCGATAAGATGCCGTTTATTCTGGGCTGATTAAAGATGTTTGAAAGTGGTGCCCGGCAGATGCGAAAAAACAATTTTTGGCAATTACGAAAACTGTCGTACATTTGATTACGAATATATTCGTAGAGCAAAATGCAGCAGACGATAAAGCCAACAGAATCGGAAATGGAGATACTCAATATCCTTTGGGAGTTGGGGCCGGCAACGGTGCGTGATGTGCACGAAAAGCTGGCACTCACTAAGGATGCGGGCTATACCACCACCCTGAAGCTGATGCAGATAATGCTGGAAAAGCAACTCGTAACCCGCGATGCAAGCACCAAAACCCATGTTTACACGGCTGCCGTAAGTCAGCACAATACTCGGGGGCAGATAGTGCAACGCATGATAGAAAATGTATTCAACGGATCGGCCATGCAACTTGTGATGCAGGCCCTGGGCAATCACCCGGCAAGTGCGGACGAGCTTGCCCAAATAAGGCAATACCTTGACAGCAAAACAACAAAATAACCCGCCCACGGGGTAATCATTAAATTCCAATTAATAAGCAGGCAAAACGTACTATATGGGCATCTGGATATCTTCATTGTCATGGACTCTTATCTATTCGATGGGGCAGGGTGTCGCCGTTTATGCTGCGCTCAGGCTGTTGCTAAAGGCAGTGCCTGTAGGAGCGCCCGCATTGCGTTATCGATTGTCGCTCACTGCTATGGGCGGTTTGCTTGCTTTGTTTGTAAGTACATGGTGGGCGCAGTTACAGCAGTTCTCCCTGCCTGCGCAACAGGTGCCTGCCGCAGGGGGTAACATTAGTTTCAGCATTTTGCGGGCTACGGGTAACGGTACTCTTGTTGAAAGAGTCGGAGCTTACCCCCTGTTACAAGTGATTTTACCCTGGCTTTCGGTTTTTTATGTTGCCGGGCTTTTGCTCATGCTGGTTCGGCTTTCAGGTGGTATGGTGCAGTTGCAGCGGCTGCGTAAGTATGGCAATAGCGAGCCCGAGCAATGGCTTAATGATGCCATTGCTGGACTTAAAGCAAGGATTAAGTACACTGGCAATGTTCGATTGTTGTTATCGGCCCGCGCAAATGTGCCGATGGTGATTGGGTTCTTTAAGCCCGTAATACTGATGCCGGTTGCGGCGCTTGCGCAACTCAGCACTCAGCAAGTAGAGGCGATACTGCTGCATGAGATCGCCCATATAAAGCGTTATGATTACCTCATAAATATGCTGCAGGCGGTAGTGGAAACGTTGTTGTTTTTCAACCCTTTTATCTGGCTCATTTCAGCCGAAATTCGCCGCGAGCGGGAGCATTGCTGCGACGATCTGGTGCTGGCCTGCACCCAGGCTCCCCTCCCCTACGCAAGCGCCCTTACCGCTCTGGCGAGCTATGGGGGCACCACATCATCTCTCGCGGTGGCAGCAACTGGTAATTCTCATCAATTGTTTAACCGAATACAACGCATCATGGAAACGAAAAAAAGTCCGTTCAGCTACAGTAGGGTGGTTGCTGCCCTCGTTATTGCCACTGCCATTACCGGTTCGTTGGTTTGGCTGTCACCATCGCTGGCCGCAGGCAAGAAGCCAAGGCCCGATGCAACGCATGCAGCTGTTGCCAGCCCGGAACCAGCCGCAGTACTGACCCCAGATCAGCAGGAGACTAATCAACTGATAGGGCGCATGTTAGGCGATGGTGTGATAGATGAGAATGATGGATTTACCATAGAAAAGAAGCAGCAACAGCTTTTTATAAATGGCAAGCAACAAACCGACGTTGTGGCTCAAAAGTACCTGGCGAACATAAAGCAAGAAGCGATAAAAGTTAGGGTAAACTCCTTTAAAGAGCGACTTATGCAGCACCCGGGCGCAGGGCTCATTCAGATTCTTGCACCTGTTATGTCGTCTTCATCTTGCATTGACAACAGCAGTAACCACAAACCGGGCTGCTAAGGAAAGATGGCAATCAGATAACACATTGAAATGTGGTTTTAATGTGACAAACACGCATGTAATTTTTATGGGAATTGATTAGTTTTGCTACTCAAAGCAAACCTATGATTACGTCTCGGTTTACTAACTATCAGTTGTTTGGCCAGTTTATAATAACCGGGTTGTTCTTCGTGTGCCTCATTATGTTTTACGTCATTTTTTTTGGCAGGCACCCAACACCATTTCTGTCTGGTCTTGGCATTTACGGGCTTGCCTGGACTGTATTGCTTCCGGTGTACCTTGTGGCGCAGATGAAGCTGAATTACAAGACCACAGAGATAGACGTTGATGCGCAAACGATTACGTTTAATATGTTCCTGCTGCCGATTTCGAAGTCTTATTCGTTTTCCGATTTCGACGGGTATGTGAGCACTGAAATAAAAGATAAATACAGCACATATCCCTGTTACTACCTTGCAAAGGACGGGCGATTGATGTATAAAATGTCGGGCAGATATTATGAGAATATTGACGAAATAAAGGAAGGGCTCGCAGGGCTAAAGGACCTGGGCGTGATACCTTATACATTCTCTCTTTCTATAAAAATAGCCCGCCACCAGCAGGTGCTGTAGTACAGACCGCTGTGGCGATAATCATCGATTTTGCTACATTTAGGCGCTCAATCGCTCTACCTCATGCTAAAAGATGTTTATTACCAGCTGCTCAGCCAGTACACTCCCGATGCAGACTTCGCAGCAAGACTGTGGCAGGAGATTGCGCTCGCACATAGTGCTAAAGGGCGCCATTATCATACCCTTACCCATCTGGAGCATCTTTATCACGAATTGGAGGCGGTGCGGGAAAGCATTGCAGATTGGGATACACTACTTTTCACGCTGTTCTATCATGATTTTGTGTATAACACCCTACGGCAGGACAATGAAGAAGAGAGTGCAAGGGTGGCGACTGAGCTGCTTACGATGCTCGGTGTTCCCGAAAAAAACGTAGCCCGTTGCGTTGGGCAGATACTTGCAACTAAGCAACATCAGTTTAGCGCTGACCCGGATACCAACCTTTTTACAGATGCGGACCTGAGCATACTCGGTGCACCATGGGAGCGGTATAGTGCTTATGCTGCCGAAATAAGGCGGGAGTATTCTATATACCCTGATCTGCTTTACAAGCCTGGCCGCAGGAAGGTATTACAGCATTTCCTGGCAATGGACAGCATCTATAAAACACCCCATTTTAAAGAACAGTATGAGCAGCAGGCACGCCGTAACCTGCAACAGGAACTTACCGCACTTGGCTAAGTGAAGATGTAGCGGTGAAATAATGTTACCTTCGTATAGCTATAAAACGAATTGCCGCCGTTATGGTCCGGATCATTAAGACAGCTTTGAAATGGATAGCCCGAACCCTGCTTTTTCTGGTG
>CAILMA010000495.1 GCA_903835145.1 uncultured Bacteroidota bacterium | reverse complement strand
GACACTATCGCCGGTACAAAAAGTAGTAGCACCCGAAAGTGTGATGGTATTAGCAGGCCCTGCAATTGTAGTGATTGTAATTGCAGATGATGTAGCTGCGCAACCGGCAACATTGCTTACAACAACACTAAAGTCGCCAGTTGTGCCGGCAAAATAGGTAGACGCTGTTGCGCCCGGTATGCCAGCGCCGTCGCGCAACCATTGGTAGCTAAGTCCGGTACCAATATTTGCATAAAGTGTAGCCATGCCACCACTACAAAAAGTAGTTGCACCAGCTGTGGAATCTCTTGCAACAGCAGGGTTAATGCTTACTGCCATTGGAATCGCCATTGAAATGCAGCCGTAAGCATTGGTAACCTGTACTTTGAAATTATCATTTGAAGCAGCAATGTAGTATTCGTCCGTTTCACCTGAAATAGTACCGGCGCCGCTGAACCATTGGTAGGTATAGCTGGTGCCTGTATTTGCTGTCAGCAACACGAAATCGCCGGGGCAAAGCATGGTATCGCCAAGTGGGCTGATAATAGCGCCCGGAAGCGGGTTAACTGTAACCGACTTAGTGGCAGGGCAGCCGGAAATAAGGTAGGAGATAGCAACGGTACCAGCAGAAACACCGGTAACTATTCCGCTTGCTGAAACTGTGGCCGTAGCACTACTACCTGAGCTCCAGGTGCCTCCGGGTTCTGAATCGCTTAAAGAAATAGATGAACCAGCTTCGCATACCGCAGAAGGTCCTGAGATTGCAGTAGGGGTCTGGTTAACTGTATAAGCCGTCGTTGTGAAGCAAGTTGTGGCAAGTGTGTAAGTGATGGTGAGGGTTCCAGCTGTAACGCCGGTTACCACCCCGGTAGCCGAAGTAACGGTGGCCACAGAAGTATTGCTGCTGGACCATGTTCCTGTACCTGTTTCTGACAATGCTGTGCTAAGTCCTGTACAAACCACGGTTGAACCCGAAATGGCTGAAGGCAGTGGATTTACGGTGATTCCCTGGGTGATGAAGCAACCGCCGGTAATGGTATAAGTAATTATTGGTGAACCACTGGCAACTCCGGTAACCTGACCAGAAGCATCGACTGTTGCCTGACTGGTATTGCTGCTGGACCATGTGCCGCCGCCGGAGCCATCTGTAAGGCTGATTAATGAGCCTGTGCAAACGGCAGTTGGCCCGCCGATCGCAAATGGAAGTGCATTTACGGTTATTGTTTTTGTTGCGATGCAACCAGTTCCCAGCGTGTACGTCACTATGGTTGTACCGTTAGATACACCAGTAAGGGTGCCGGTTGTTGAGCTGGTGTTTGCTATAGTTGCTACACTTGTATTGCTGCTGGTCCAGTTGCCACCGGCACTTGTATTTGATAATATAATAGTAGCCGCCTGACACACAGCTGATGAACCCGTGATTGTTGAAGGTAATGGATTCACGGTAACAGCAGTTGTAACTCCACAACCAGTAGGGAAGGTATATGATATTGTTACTGTGCCTGCTGCCACGCCTGTTACATTACCAGATCCATCAACTGTTGCAACAGAACCAGCGCTGCTTGTCCAGTTGCCGCCGGTTGAAGTATCGCCGAGGGTTGTAATTGAACCACCTTCGCAAACTGCCATTGTACCAGTGATGGTCGCTGGCATTGGGTTGATGGTAACCGCGTGGGTAGCAATTGCAGTGCCGCAAGAGTTAGTTACAGTATATAAAACCGTATCAATGCCTGCAGTCGCGCCGGTTACTGTTGTTCCAGTCACGATAGCATGGCCGTTCGAAGCACTCCATGTGCCGCCGGTTGTGGCATCAGCCACTGTTATAGCACCTACTGCGCACATGCTTGATGGCCCGGTTATGGTGCCAGCAGTTGGCGTTGCAATTACTGTTATAGTGGAAGTGGCGTATAAAGTGCCGCAACTGTTGGTAACTGTGTAAGATATTACGGCAGTGCCGGCAGCTATACCTGAAACAACCCCGGTCGATGAAACAGAAGCAATACTGCTTGCTCCACTGCTCCACGTGCCTCCGGTTACACTTTCGGTATAGTTAGTTGTGGCACCGGTACATACTGTTGCGGAACCGGAAATAGTGCCGGTGGCCGGCAATGGATTTACTGTAACATAGATGGTAATGGTATCGTAAGCCAAGCCATCTGAAACGGTTATTTTGAAAGAGTCAGCGCCGCTGTATCCCGTAGTTGGCGTGTAAGAAAGCCCGGTTGGTGTAACGGTAGTTCCTGTTGATGTAATAGAGCCCGGGAAGCCTCCAAGGGAGCCGTTCACTGGTGCGGTATTCACGGTCCAGGTTTCAGTTTGTCCTGCGTCTGTATCGAGTACGGCAAGTACAGTAGTGATATCGTCGGAAGTTGAGTTTTCGCAGACTGAAATTGTTTCAGAAATGCCGCCTGTGAAATGAGGCGGATGGTTGTTCATTGCTATTTTCCTTACCCTGTTGTTAAATTGGTCTGCAACATAGAGGCAGGTATTCACACCATCGTACCATACGCCGCCGGGCAGGTAAAATTTGGCGGCAGTGGCTGCGCCACCATCTCCGCTGAAGCCGGCGGTTCCTGTTCCGGCAAATAGGCTGATATTACCAGATACGTCAACTTTACGAATCCTGTCATCACCCAGCCCGGTAGTATTGTCTCCAATATAAATGTTGCCCGAGGGGTCTATTGCCAGCCCTTCAACTCCTGGTACTCCGGCTGCCGTCGCCGGTCCGCCGTCGCCGCTGTAGGAGCTGCTGCCATTACCCGCGAAGGTGCTTATGATGCCGGAAGTGTTAATTTTTCTTACCCTGGAGTCATACAAATCGCAAAAGTAAAGGTTGCCGGCTGCGTCCATTATCATGGAGTAGGGTATATAAATTCCTGCGGACGTGGCTGCACCACCATCTCCGCTATAACTGGAAGATCCATTGCCTGCAAATGTTGAAATAACGCCGGAAGTATTTACTTTTCTGATGCGGTAGTTATACCTGTCTGCAATATAAAGAGAGCCAGCACCATCCCACAAAATTCTGGATGGTTGGTTTATCTCTGCAGCCGTTGCTGCACCACCATCTCCGCTAAAGCCGGCAGTGCCGTTTCCTGCGTAAGTGGAAATGATGCCTGAAGTATTTACTTTTCTAATCCTGTTATTCAAATAATCGCAGATGTAGATATTACCCGTGTCATCAAGCGCAACCGATGAAGGCGTATTTAGTTTTGCAGATACTGCCGCGCCGCCGTCACCGCTGAAACCTGCAGTTCCGTTACCGGCTACGGTCGTAATAACGCCTGTAGAAATGGTTATTTTTCTAATTCGGTTGTTGGTGCCATCGGAAATGTAAATATTTCCTGACGGGTCTGTTATTACCGAAATTGGTGCATCGAGGTAAGCCGATCCGGCCGCACCTCCGTCTCCGCCATAGGAAGCAGAGCCGGTACCGCAAATTGTGGTCACGATTTGAGCAGAGGCTTGACTGCAAGTAATCAGTGCTGTAATTGAAAGCACGAAGGATTTGAGTAAACGATTCATATACATGTATTTCGTTTTTGGCGTTGTGTAAAGTTGTGTAAACAGGCAATTGTAGGCAGCAATATAGTTAATATTTGAGTGATAGTCAAAAATTTGTCAGGATTTTATTTTAAGGTAAATTATTTACATAATTATATTTACGAATGAGATAAATGCGTTGACAGTTTTCCGGGAAATCAAGGTTTTTCCTTGCTAATCGCTGTTCGTTTAAACATACTTCTTTGTCAGTTTACCGTTTTGGTTAACTTTGCGGCAATGGAATTACCAAAAGGTAAAAAGGTTTATTTTGCTTCTGACTTTCACCTGGGAATTCCCGATAGGGCTACCAGCCATGCACGGGAAAAACGGATTTGCCACTGGCTTGATGAGATAAGTAAGGATGCTGCCCAACTTTACCTTGTTGGCGATATTTTTGATACCTGGTTTGAATATAAACACGTGGTACCCAAGGGGTACACCCGCTTTATGGGCAAGCTTGCTGAGCTTAGTGACAATGGACTCAAGATTGAAGCCTTTACCGGGAATCATGACCTGTGGATGGCGGGCTATTTTGAAGATGAATTGAACATTCCGGTTCACCACGAACCAATAACAATTGACATTAACGGGAAGAAGTTTTTCATAGGGCATGGCGATGGGCTGGGCCCGGGCGATAACGGATATAAGTTGCTTAAGAAAGTGATGAGCAATCGTTTTTCGCAGTGGTTGTACCGTCGCATTCATCCGGATACGGGTGTTGGGCTGGCTGGTCGCCTGAGCAGGTTAGGACCCAAGCATGCAGATGGTCCCGAAAAAGAATTTCTGGGTAATGGGGAGTGGCTGGT
>CAILMA010000494.1 GCA_903835145.1 uncultured Bacteroidota bacterium | reverse complement strand
GTTCACTGTGCTGAAAAACATTTTCCTTTACCTTTCTCTCTACATACTTAATCCCATCCGCAACGCCATTCTGCGCCGCCTGCGCGATGATATCTTTACAAAAACCCTCTCCTTGCCTATCGGCTTTTTTACCGAAGAGCGGAAGGGAGACCTGATATCGAGGATGACGAATGATATTAATGAAGTGGAACTTTCCATTATGGGCGTGCTTGAAGTGTTTATACGGGAACCGCTTACCATCATCTTCTACCTTATCAGCATGATCTATATAAGCCCGCAGCTTACCATGTTCCTTCTGATATTGTTACCTGTAGCCGGCCTCATCATAGGTCGCATCAGCAAGTCGCTGCGCAAGTCGTCGAATATTGCACAGGAGCAGCTCGGTAGCATGCTGGGCGTAATAGATGAGTCGCTTGTAGGAATGAGAGTATTAAAGGCATTTAATGCCGAAAAGCACCAGCACCTTAAGTTTATGAAGCTGAACAATACCTTGTTCCATACCCGTAACAAAATAGCTGCGCGCCGGGAAATGGCCTCACCATTATCGGAAACTATGGGCGTAATTGTAGTGAGCATCATACTGTTCTACGGTGGCCGCCTCATCATTAACGGCAATTCCACACTCAGCGGAGCCACCTTTGTAACCTACATCGCTTTCTTTACGCAGATCATCAGCCCATTTAAAAATCTCTCGTCTGCGTTTTACAATGTGCAGAAAGGCAGCTCAGCGCTGGACAGAATTGAAGAACTGCTGACCGCAGAAAACACCATAACAGAAGCGCCTGATGCCAAAGAAATAACATCGTTCAACGATAATATCGAATTCAGAAATGTGAGCTTTGCTTATGGCGATAAGAAAATCATCAATAACGTAAACTTTACTATTGGCAAGGGCAAGGTGATAGCACTGGTTGGGGCCTCAGGGGCCGGCAAGTCTACGCTTGTTGACCTTGTACCACGTTTTCATGATGTAACCAGTGGAGAAATTCTCATTGATGGCACCAACATCAAACAACTCAAAATTGACGACCTCCGCCGCCTGATGGGCGTAGTGGGTCAGGACCCTATATTGTTCAACGATTCTATCTACAACAATATAACCCTGGGTACTGGTGGCGCCACAAAAGAGCGCGTGGAAGAGGCAGCTCGTATAGCCCATGCCGATAAATTCATCGTTCAGAAAAGCGAAGGGTACGAAACCAGCGTTGGAGACCGTGGTGTGAGGCTGAGCGGTGGTGAGCGCCAGCGCGTTACCATAGCCCGCGCAGTGCTTAAAAATCCTCCTATTATGATATTGGACGAGGCTACCTCATCTCTGGATACCGAAAGCGAAAGGATAGTACAGGAAGCCATAAACACGCTTATGAAAAACAGAACCTGCATTGTAATAGCCCACCGCCTTAGTACGGTGCAACATGCCGACGAAATAATAGTGCTTGATAAGGGCAGTATTGCAGAAAGAGGCACCCATCAGGGATTGCTTGCAAAAGACGGTATCTATAGAAAGCTGGTTGAAATGCAGCAAGTGAAGTAAGTTATTCTGCCTTTTTGCCCATCTGGCTGATGTAGCTGCCTATAAAGGGCATTTTCTCCAGCTCTTTTTTCTCGGCTGCAATCACCAGTTTTATAAACAGGTACATAAATACCGATGCTGTTATCAACCGTACAAATACCTTGTCTGTCATTGACATTACGAGCCTGTGTGTAAAAAACAGCGCAAGCATCACACCCAGGTAGGCAAGTAGTTTCCGCACATTGTAGGGTACCGGGAAGTACTTTTGCCCCATAAAGTAGGAGATTACCATCATAGAGCTATAGGCAGCCAGCGTAGCCCACGCACACGCATACATGCCGTAATGGGGTATAAAAATAAAATTAAGGACAAGGGTAATGGCCGCACCAATAAAGGTGATGAGCATCCCCATATTCATCCTGTCAGTTATTTTGTACCATACAGCGAGGTTGTAATAAATGCCAAGGCACACATTAGCCGCCAATAATATAGGTACTACACCCAGCCCGCTGCGGTAGGCTGTACCTACAAAATACTTCCAGATATCCATGTACATTGAGGTGAACAAAAATGCAAAACAGAGCACAATTACGAACCACTTCATCACGCGCGCATACGTTTTTGGGGCGTTCTTGTCGGAGGATTGGCCAAAGAAAAAAGGCTCGGCACTCATCCTGAAGGCCGTAATAAACAATGTGATAAAAATCGAAATCCGGTAGTTGGCACCGTAAATACCTACTGCTATAGATGCATCAAGCGCGCTTACCGGCAACAATCGGGGCAACATGATGCGATCAAAAGTTTCATTCACCATTCCGCCGAGGCCTATTACCACCATAGGCGCGCTGTAGACAATGATTTTCTTCCATAGTTCGGAATCAAATCTGAATCTGAAACTAATCCACTCCCCTATCAACAGCAGGAACGTAAATGCCGATGCAGCAAGATTAGCCAACAGCATGAAGCCTGCGCTGTTGTTCTGATTGAACCAAATGGTAAACTTATTACCCGGCTCAGCCGATAAATGTGTGGGGCACCACTGCAAAAAGTAAATCGTGAGCACAATGTTTACGACAATGCCGGCCACCCGGGTAAAAGCATATTTCCGGGGCCGCTCTTCCTGCCTCAGCCGGGCAAAAGGTATAGCGGCCAGCGTATCAAATGCTATTATGCCCACGCACCAGGTCACATACTCAGGGTGGCCATCCAGCCATACAAGGTGGCTTATGGGTACCCGGAAAATAATGAGTAAGGTGCTTAGAAGAATAGTACTTACCAACAAAGATGCAAAGGTGGTCTGGAAGAGTTTATTCCTGTCAGTTCCCGATGCCGAAAACCGGAAATAGGCCGTTTCCATTCCATAAGTGAATACCACATTTACGAACGAAATAAATGCCATAACTACGTTGAAATTACCATAGTCGGCAATGCCGGCAGGCATATTCAATACCCTTGTTACAATTGGCGTAAGTATCTGATTGAGCAGCTTTGCAGCTATATTGCTCATTCCATACCATAGCGTTTGTCCTGCAAGTTTCTTTAGGGAAGCCAATTGTACTCTTTGGGATTGATGAAGCAGTAAAAATAAACCAACATTTGCAAAATTCTCCTTAATTATTGAAGATGAATTAAAATTATTCTATCAAAATTCGCCCCGAACCGACGCCGGCTGCTGTTGAAGGACGTTGATTGTTATAAAACGGCAGGTTTTATAGAAAGTCCCTAATCGTACTTTCTTTCTGTTTGGCTTAAATATGTTACACAATAAATATGCGTAAGCATATTTGTCATTTTCAAGTAAAAATTAAATGGCTGTAGCCCGTTGGCTTAATATATTTATAGAAAATTCTTCGTAAACAGCTAATAATCAACAATAAATTTGTTTTTTTTCTGAAAACTAATAACTTTGTTGCAATTAATCTCAGGCACATCTCACAAAAAATTAGCGACCCCGACATTAGTACTTATATATTGTCGGCGTTTATATTCATTATTGTGCTCATAGCCTCCTTAAAAATCATCTTCATCGGCAACTAAATCTGGTCTTCGGTCCAGCGCATCAATTATTAGTGCCTTCCCTCTCCTTTCTTACACCTCTTGCATTAAATAAAAAATCCCCGGAATAATACCGGGGAGCAATCAAATAAATTATATTTCTAAACGTTAGAATTTAGGACACACTGTCTTCTTAAGTATTCCTGACTTATCATAAAAATCACCTGTAACCGATAGCGTTATTTCATACCCACCACGTAAGTTACTTGCCTGTTTGAGTGTAGACGAATTTACGTCATAGCTTGCAGCGACAGCTGTATTTTTGTATTTCACTTTTACTACCGGAATTATGGCATCCTGAAATCGATAATAGAGACCGCCTGATATGGAATAATCGGGCTTGGGGCCACCACCCGGCTCTGACCATGTGAAGTTCATCCCGGCTATAATTTCTGAGAAAGCACCCTGATGGCCATAGTTGGCCTGGCCGGTTACAACTACATTGTCCTGCATGTTAAAGCCGATAGCTCCGTTTACATTCCAACGGATATATTCCGTTACCGAAGACACATCGTAATAAGAGAATTTAGGTGTAGTAAGGTGATAACCCGAAACCCCGAGTATGTAGGTGATTCCGTTGTTATACCCTGTGTTGGAGTTAAAGTTTATACCTGTACCAATGTCCCACATGCTCATTTTTGAATTGGTGATGTTCTCAAATGTAGGATTCAGGTTGCTGAAAAAGCCGCCCTGGTACTGGTTGTTGAATGTTGCCTTACTCGCATCAAAACTGTACTGGGTATAGCCTGCCGTAAAACCAACGGAGAGGAATCTGTTTTTATCCGGGTCAAGGCACTTACTGTAGTTGATGGCAGGGTAGCCCGCTGATATGCGTTGGTCTACACTGCCTGCCTTATCGGTATAGCCAAGTAAGCCTATGCTGAAGTAGTCATTAGAAACCCTGCCCACGGCGAGGCGCACCTCGCCGTATACCAATGCCGTGACGAATGGATTGCTTATACTCGCCCATTGCTGGCGGTAGTAGGCCCCGAATTTATAATCGTTGGAAAAAATACCCGTCAGCGATGGGTTCCTCAACATAGAAGTTTCATAAAACTGAGAAAAATGTATGTCGGCTTGCGCATAAGACCTTTCGTTACTTAAAGCAACAACTGATAATGCAACTATTATTGAAAATATCTTTTTCATGGGTTGTCGGTTTTTTTACCTGATTATGGTTACATCACCTTTAATAAAGATAGGCTCGCCTGTATCACAAACAGCCTCCACAAGATACACATAAACATCAGGTCTTGGCAGTCCTCCGTTGTAAGTACCATCCCATGCATTTGAAACATCATTGATGCTTATGTTTGTTCTTTCAAACAACATCTCGCCCCAGCGGTTATAAATCCGGAATGCATTTATCTTGCTTACCCCTGACCCACGAGGGTAGAACACATCGTTCTGCCCATCGCCGTTTGGCGTGAAAGAGTTAGGTATAAATATCTGGTTTTTATCGCAATAGAGGAATATGGTCACCGAATCTGTTGCGGTACAACCTTTGTTAGTGGTTACCGTAATGGTGTAAGTAGTAGTGCTCATGAGGCTGGCAATGGTAGTAGCACAGCTATCGCAACTCAGGTACTGTCCCGGCGACCACAGGTATTTATTAATCAGGGTGCCCGTTGCATTGAGTGTAGCCTCAGAGCCTGCCACGAGGCTTTGGTCTGGCCCCGCATTTACTGTTGGCAGGGAGTCTATAATCAGTTTCACATAGTTCGTATCTGGCACGCAACTACCGTATTGGGCTATAATCATGTATAGCGTGGTGGAAGGCGGTGTAGCTACAGGGTCAAAAATATGGGGGTCGCTAAGCCCGGTTGCCGGTATCCAGTTGTACTTGGTTCCACCAGTATCGTGCAGGGTCACCGGCACGTTACGGCACACTTCAGTATCGCCCCAGCCCTTACTCACGGTATAGATACGAAGATCAACCTGTACTGTATCAGTATTCACACAACCATGTATATCGGTTCCGGTGACCGTATAGGTCGTGTTAACGGAAGGGAACGCAGAAGTGACCGGGCAGGTCGGGCAGCCAAGGGATGTTGTAGGCGACCAGGTGTAGGAAACGCCACCATAGCCTTTGAGCGTTCCTGAATCATGCACACAAATAATAGTATCAGGACTGGCTGTAATTGTCGGTGGCGGGTAAACAGTTATTGTGTCTTTCACTGAGCCGGTGCAGCCCCAGCCATCGGTTACATAAAGCGTTACCGGGTAGGTGCCTATAGTGTTATAAAAATAAGGTGGTGCGCTCAGGTCGCTCGTATCACCATTGGTAAAGACCCAATGCCAATTAGTGATGTGAGAGAAATAACTGAACGAGGTATCCTGAAAATTAATGCTGGTATTTACGCATACGGGATGCGGCCTCGTAGTGAATCCGGGTATCACAGCGTCTACCTTAATCGTATCAAGCCCGAGGCTGGAATTTCGGCAGCCGGTATTGTCGCTCAGAATGAGTTTGGGTACATAAGCTCCTGGCAAGGTATAAGTATGGCTCGTGGTATCCAGCATTGAAGCGCGCGTGGTGTTACCATCGGCAAAATCCCATATTATATTGGGCACATTACTTATAGCAGCATTGAAATAAACCGTCAATGGCGAGCAGCCCGTAAGCGGGGAGTAAGAAAATGCACCTGCGTAACCATACAACACTACATCATGCGTCGCAGTATCCCTACAGCCGTGGGCATTGACAACTACAAGCCGCGCGTGATACAGACCAGACGTGACGTATAAATTGCTTGGAGACACAAGAATAGAAGTAGTACCATCGCCAAAAGTCCAGCTGTAGCCTGTAGCACCGCTGCTGTAATTGAAGAAACTTACCGTGAGCGGCGGACATATGGTGAACGAATCGCTCATGGTAAAGGCCGCGATGGGTCGCGTGACTATGATATAACTTGTATAAATGGCTGTATCTCGGCAGCCGCTGGCGTCTACCACGGCAAGTTTCACTGTATAGGTACCGGTATCAGTATAGATATGGGTTGGGGAAGTAGTTGTGCTGGTATCTCCATCACCAAACATCCAATAAGAACCAACAATACCTGTTGAGCTATTTGTAAAAATTACCGGGTTACCCAGGCAGGGGTATTGCGTGCTCGCTCTGAATACAGCATGAGGACGCGACACCGTAATCAATGAGCGGCGCAGCATGGTATCCTTGCAGCCCCTGCTATCAGTTACTATTTCCTCAACATTATAGGTACCTGCCGCCGTATAAGTGTGCGATGTATGAATGGATGAAACGGTTGATGTACTTCCATCCCCGAAAATCCATTGATACCTTGTAATACTCACACCTGAAATGTCGGTAGAGCTGTCAGTAAATGCCACCGTAAGCGGCCAGCAACCGGTAGGTGGTGCTGCTACAAAAGTATCTGCGGGTTTTGCCACAGAAATCCAGTTCGTATGAACGAGCGTATCAAAACAACCATGCTGGTCGAGTATCACCATTTTTATCGTGTATAGCCCTGCAACTTTAAAAGTATCATAGAAGCTCGAATTGGTATCAAGATCCACACCAATTCCATTAGCATACCACCAGAAGCCTCTTGAACTGCTGCCAGTGACGCTGTCCGTGAAATGTATCACAGAGCCTGCACATATCACGGAGTCGGAAGCATACATATGCAACACCGGCGGTATCAGGTTGAGCGGTACTGAGGTAGTGTCGTGGCAGCCACTTCGGGCATTGTAAGTTACAAGCGTACAGGTGTATGTGGAGAATCCCGGGTAGGTATGAGCAACGGAATCAGCTGTGGAGGTGGTTCCATCACCGAATAGCCAGGTATGGGTGTCATCGCCCAGCGAGCGATCTACAAAAATCACACTGTTGTAAGGATCGCAAGTATAGGCAGAACTAATAATCGCCATGGGCGAATCGGTAATGAGGTTGTACAGATAGAATGGTGCACTTGGGCAGCCATTGTTGTAGGCAATAATTTCTACGGTGTCTCTGCCTGGCCGTGCAAATGCATGGGAGTTAGTGGCAAATGTATCGGTGCTTGAAGTGCCATCACCCCAGTTCCAGTAATAACTATTAACCGGACCGCCTGATAATACAGTGACAATGAATTCAAACGATCGGCCAAAGCAAATTTCTGACGGCGTGTCTGTTACTGTAATTACGGGTACCGAACCTACAGTAATAAGAATTGTGTCGGTAGCGCTGCAGCCATTGGCGGTTGTAATATTCAGTACAACGCTGTATACGCCAGTGGCAGTGTAGGTATGCGATGGGGTTGCGGCTGTTGAGGTTGCACTACCGTCGCCAAAATCCCAGCTGTAGCTGGCAGTAGAATAAGGGTAGGTGCCAGATCTCGGGACGCTGGTTGAGACGCTATCGTGGAAATGAACCGTAAGCGGCACACAGCCCCCTATAACATCGGAAATAATATTCAGAATCAAATCGTGGACTACATATGTATCTGAATATACCGTAGTACAGCCATAGGCATCTACAACGGTCATGGTTACCGTATAAACTCCATTAGTAGTATAGGTGTGAGAAACAGCAGTACCAGATCCGGTTGCGCCATCGCCAAAAGTCCACGTAACGGAAGAACCTGATGGCACGCTGCCAGTAAAACTCACTGTAGCCGGGGCAGGGCAAGAAGCATCGGGCGAATAACTAAAACTGATAGTAGGCGGTGTTCTTACTGTTACAGTTTCGTAGGCTGTATCCCCGCAAGGCCCTTCAGATATTATCAATCTTACATTATAGGTGCCAGGTGAAGAATAATAATGGGACGCTGTATCAGAACTTGACGACCCCCCGTCACCAAAACTCCAGGCACTACCCGAGTGGGTAGAACTTGTATTGTCGAAGGCAACCCAGGAATCGTCGCAAACAGTAGTAGCAGAGGTAAAGGAAGCGGCGATAGTTGTAATGGTAATGAATGAAGTTCTTGTTATGCTGTCGATGCAACCATTTGCATCCGTAACTATCAGCTTAACCGTATAACTACCGGTTGAGCCATAGGTATGGGTTACGGGGCTGCCGGTTCCGGTTGTGCCATCGCCGAAGTACCAAACACAGGTGAAAGGCCCTGCTCCCGTGGTGGTTGACGTGAAAGTTGCATCGCCCGGAGGATTACAGAAATAGGTCGTTGAGGCAGTAAACGAAGGTGTAGAGTGATTAAATACATGAATAAAGGCACCTACAGTGAGTGAAGATGCACAACCCTCGCTATTGGTAACCACCAGTGTAACATTATAAAATCCCGGTGTAACATAGGTATGCGTGGGGCTGGCAGCTGTGCTCGAGCTTCCGTCGCCAAAGTTCCATAGGTATGTACCTGCTCCTGAGGTGCCCAGCACAGAGGTACTCGTGAATGTGGTAGAAGTGCCCGGGCAGATGGAGGTATCGGTGGCGACAAAGCTAACAATGGGAGACGGATAGACCGTAATCGTCATGTGGAAAACCGACGTTGATGAACCGTTGGAAGCAGTAAGTGTAACCGTGTAAGTACCAGCTGTAATATAACTACCTGATACATCTGTTAATGTGGAAGTAGTGCCATTCCCAAGATCCCAATAATAACTCGTTGCGCCTGAGGATGTATTGGTGAAATGCACAACCAGTGGCGAACAACCTGAAATATAATCTGCAGTGAAGCCAGCCGTTAGCGCCCGGGCAGCAACTGAAACTAACAGGAATAAAAAAAGGAGAAATATTTTTCGGGATATTATAGTCATAAGAACTTCTTTAAATAATTTTTATGGAGAAAGGGATATTAAAGATAACAATCTTTTGTTAAAAAGACAGCACGTAATAAAATAAAGTTGGGCAATAAACTTCTTTTTATTAAAAATATTCCTTTTAGTTAAAAATGAAGCCAGCCACATTAGCAGAAGCTTACATTTATAATCACCCATAACAGATATTTAACCCATTTAAAACAAAAGTCAAAACGAGTAGAGCGCAAACAACCGCGGGTTGCCACTATAAAAATTGGTACCTTAATAAGCTTTTGGTGCGGTAAAAAAGTGCAAGGCTAAGCTACCGAAGCGGTATCCTTAGGCTTTTTATAAATGGGTACTGTAGAACAAGGCTCGCCATACATGAGCGACTTAACAACGCTGCGCAAGCGGGAAGTAACTGCAAGGTAAGCCGCATCTGGAATCGGGGTATCTCCACAGCCTTTTATTACAACTCTTTTGTCGTTAAATTCCTCGGTATCAATACGGGATATGGCAGTAATTACAAGATGTTTCTTCAATTCGTCGATGGTACCGAAATAAATAAAAGAGGCGTGCCCTTCAAGGTTTGATGCCGCCAGCATGTAGGCCCATACTGGTATAATAGCATCGACCGAACAAAAAACGGCTACGTTTTTTTGGTCATATTGTTGCCAGTCATGTGTCTTTAAAGCTTCGCGGTAGTCTTTTTCACGGAGTATCATCTCCCTGAACAGGAATGGCTTTAAATCGAAAGCCACAATGTCTTTATCGGCGGTAATATAGTGTGCAAGATCCAGCGTAATTATTCCACTTTCAGCAACTTTATTTACAAACTCTTCCATGTATTACGGGCGTTTAGCCGGTTGCAAAATTAAGCTGTTCCCGCACCATTCTGTTATAAATGATACTGATATGCTTATAGAAGGAAGTTTAAATATTAATAGGTCTCGTACTGCAGGTTATATATCTCGGTATCAGAATAAGGATGAACTACTGTGGTACCTATCATGTTGTGACTGAATGTATCATTGTTGATGGCAACAACCTGAGTAATTTTATTGTATGCGTCTATTGTGTAGCTGTATTGGCTGGAATCAGTTGGGCTGCCATAAGAGCGTACAAGTGAGCTGTATTTGTACAAATTAAGACCATAGCGGGAAACTGACTGCAACCAGAAATAGTCGCCTATCCGGTTAAACTGGTCAGTATAATAGGTATAGTCCTCATCATAGCCATCACCAAGAGAAGAAACCGCCTTAATGAAGTTACCATTGTAAGAAGTGAAGATACTATAAGAACTGCCGTAATCAATTCTTGTCAGCAAATTGCCATCGTAAGAATAACCTGTTTTTGACGCGCCTATGTAGGTAGTCGTAATATTACCCTTCAAATCAGTAATAAAACTATCCAGCTCTATAAAAGAACCACTAACGGAGGTAATGGTATCATAAATTCTTGTACCAACGTATTCGAGATGTGCAATATAATTACCACCCGCCGGGTCATTTGTAGTAAAGTAAATTTGTGCAATCTGATTCACCTGATTGTAAACAAACCTGTAATTTTCGGTATAGATTGGCACAGTTGGGTAAGTGGTACGTTTTATTGATTTCGTATAGTTGGCAAGCCTTACATTAGATGGATATGGGTTAAGTGAATTTGTTTTTTTACAAGAAAAAAGTACAACAAATATAAGGGCAACGAAAGCAGAGAAACGTAAGGATTGCTTGTTCATATAGTAAGCGTTATTATGTTGAGAAGTCAAAAATAATAAATACGATTCAATAACCAACATTTTAAGGACATAAAAAGGCAGATTATTTTATTTCCGTAAGGAAATCTATCAGCAAGTGCGCAATACCTGGAACGTGATTCAGTGTAATCGCCTCCGGCTTGTCAAATATGTCGTGATAATAACCCTTCCCACCATTTGTGTATATAAACACCGATGGCACGCCGGCTTCTGTAAAATAGTAGTGATCGCTATTGGCTGCCTTGCCCCTGCTCATCACTTTTGGTATGTAATTGTGGGTCTTATTTACTTCCTGCAACTGATCGAATTGCTTGGGGAACTCGGTTGCATTTACTACAGTAATACCATCGGTTGCATCGCCCATAATATCAATATTGGTGAGGAACTTTATCTTTTCCAGCGGTACCCTTGGGTGCCTTATAAAGTACTCTGACCCCAGCAGCCCGGGTTCTTCGCCACTAAACGCAATATACAAAATAGAATAATGGTGGGGATGGGTTGAAAAATAACTGGCGAGATACAGCAGCATGGCTGTGCCGCTGGCATTGTCGCTCGCACCGGGGAAAATAGTCTCGCTCCCCATCATACCCAGGTGATCGTAATGAGCTGTAATAGCAACGAAAGTATCTTTGACCTCGCCGGTTTGCACACCAATTATGTTTTCACTTTTAGCGTCGTTTATCCATAGCGCCTCAACCTGCGCACTGGCATTGGTCACATGTTCCGGTATCGCCTCCTGGTTCACATAAAACACAGTTGCATCGGCCGACTCGCACTCTACCGTCCAGGTAAATTTCTCTTTTTGTGGAATGATATAGCACCCTTTGGGCAATAGAAACGGAAGATAGTGCTTACGTATTCCCATCCGCTTACATGCTGAGTCAACATTCTCAAGCATATACAACTTGTCATGTGCCTGAAAGCGAACTATCATTTTTTGCCAGTCATTATTCCCGTTTATTGATGAAAGATCAATCCTTTCAAATTTCAAGTCGGTTCCCGAAAAGGAATGGCTTGTAGCATCAATGATGTAGTCCTTCCCTGGCTGTAATTTGGTACCGTTAAGTTTAAGTTCCATCTTACCGGGGAATGTATTAACCGGGAATGAATAGGCCTGTTTGTAAGATTTTTTTTTGCCAACCGGCTTGATATTGCAGGCCTTGAACTCTTTTTGCAACCACGCTGAAGCGATGTTTCGGCCATGGAGCACATAACCACGACCGTGCATTGATGTATCGGCCAGACTATCAATCCGCTTCATTAGCCACTGCTGTATATACGTTGTATCATCTGCCTGAGCAAAACCTGTAGTAGGTTGAAGCAAGCAAACAAATAAAAAAAACGCAAAATATTTGTGCATATATGGCGGCAGATAGACAATAAACCTGCAAAATAAACGAAATTGACGATATTCGGGCTATCGTCCCGTATTTAATACTCAAGGTACGATACCAAAGACAGCAATGATGCTGTTTTATCTAATTTTTACCACATAGAATATCATATATATTTATGTTGTCGAAACTAAAATTTGAAACAAGCAATATCTCTCTGTCTGGCAACGAGTGTAAGTGAAACCCATGAAAACAGGATGTGGAAAATTAACGGTACACAGCGCCAAATCAAATCCCTAAATTTGCCATTATGTACAATTACCTTGAAGGATTGAATGAGCGTCAGCTGGAAGCCGTAGAACATATTGATGGTCCTATTATGATAGTTGCCGGTGCCGGAAGTGGGAAAACGAAAGTCCTTACCACCCGGATAGCCCACCTTATGAAAAACGGGATTGATGCCTTCAATATTCTTGCACTCACCTTCACCAACAAGGCTGCAGCCGAGATGAAGGAACGCGTTGAGAAAGCACTTGGTAATTCTGAAGCACGAAATCTTTACATAGGTACCTTTCACTCTGTGTTTGCGAGGATACTCAGGGGGGAAGCCACTAAAATGGGATACCCTGCCAATTTTACAATTTATGACACTGATGATGCCAAGGGCATAATAAAGGATATTGTTAAGGAGATGAACCTTGACGACAAACACTACAAGCCGGCCTTTATTTACAACCGCATAAGCGCAGCCAAAAACAGCCTGATAGGCCCTGAGCAATACCGCCACGATACGCAGATACAACAGGAAGACAGCCGTACGAGCCGCCCGCTAATTGCCGATATTTACGATATTTATGCCCGTCGTTGTTTCAAAAACGGCGCTATGGATTTCGATGATCTGCTGTTCAAAATGTATGTGTTGCTCACCAGCTTCCCTGATGCGCTTGCCAAGTACCAGCAACGGTTTCACTATATTCTCATTGATGAGTATCAGGATACCAATGCTGCCCAGTATGCTATAATAAAAATGCTTGGTGCTGTACGCGAAAACATATGTGTAGTGGGTGATGATGCCCAGAGTATTTACTCCTTCCGCGGCGCCACAGTACAGAATATTCTGCAGTTCCAAAGCGATTACGATGATGTGAAAGTGGTAAAACTGGAACAGAACTACCGCAGCAGCCAAAGCATACTTAATGTAGCCAACAACGTAATAAGCAACAACCGCAACCAGATACCAAAAGAACTCTGGACCAGTAACGCGCTGGGTGAAAAGATCATTTTGGCGCGTACGATGACTGATAACGATGAGGGGCGCTTTATTGCTGATGCCATTAAAGAGCAGCAAATGCGCAACCACTATGCCAATAAAGACTTTGCGATACTCTACCGTACCAATGCCCAGAGCCGCTCGTTTGAGGAAAGCCTGAGGAGAATGAATATCCCCTACAGGTTATTCGGCGGAGTTTCCTTTTACCAGCGTAAAGAGGTGAAGGACTACCTCGGCTACTTGCGATTGGTTATGAATACGCGGGATGAAGAAAATCTAAAAAGAATAATAAACTATCCGGCAAGGGGCATAGGAAAATCCAGCATAGAAAAAGTGATGGTGACTGCGCATGAGCAGGATATGACCCTGTGGGAAATAATAGAGCGTGGAAGCGGGAATTCAAAAATTGATGCATTCGTGATGATGATAAAGAGCTTCCAGTCTATGGTGCAAACCAAGAATGCCTACGACCTGGCATTTGCCATAGGCAAACATACCGGCCTCGTGCAGGAACTATACAACGATAAAACTGTTGAGGGCCTTGCCCGTTACGAAAACGTGCAGGAGTTGCTCAACTCCATAAAAGAATTCACCGAAACACCTGATGAGGAAGGCGAAATATTGGATAAAAGTCTGGGTAGCTACTTACAACAGATCACACTGCTTACTGACTCCGACCAAAATAATGACCCTGATGCAGATGTGGTAAAACTGATGACCATACACGCCGCCAAGGGGCTTGAGTTTCCATGCGTGTTTTCAGTAGGTTTGGAAGAGAACCTGTTCCCGAGCTCCATGAGCCTGTTCGATCGTGATAGCCTCGAAGAGGAGCGGAGGCTGTTTTACGTAGCCATTACGCGTGCAAAAGAACGGCTTTGGGTGACCTATGCCAATAGCAGGTATCGCTTCGGCACGCTTGTGCAAAATGACGAAAGCCGTTTTATTCAGGAAATACCACCCGCCTACCTCGATAAAACTTTCACTGGGGCCAGCAACAGACCTGCGTCCAACAACGTGAATACAGGCAATATGTCGAAAGGAGCTGCCACAATGCTCAACCAGAATTACGACAAAGTACCTTCCCTTAAAAAACTGGCAGATAAACTGGCTGCGGCTTCCACCACATCGCAGCAGGTTCACAAGGCCTCACCTGACTTTGCTGCAGATAATCCGTCAGAAATGGCTGTGGGTATGAAGGTGGAACACCAGAAGTTTGGCTTTGGCACCATTACATCGCTTGAAGGCGGCAAAAACAATATGATGGCAGGTATAGATTTTGGTGCCGCTCACGGCACCAAGAAAATAGCCCTCAACTATGCCAAACTCAGGATAGTTAAGGGCTAAAATATCAATTAGTTCGGTTAAGCAGTGGTAGTTTCCGGCTCAAAGTCGAGCACCAGCGAATTCATACAGAAACGCTGGTGGGTTGGTGCAGGGCCGTCGTCAAAGATATGACCGAGGTGCGAGTCGCAACGGCCGCATACAACTTCAACCCGGGTCATGCCATGGGTATGATCTGGTATGTATCTTACGCTGTCTTTTCTAATCGATTCAAAAAAGCTGGGCCATCCGCAGCTGCTCATAAATTTAGCATCTGACTTGAACAGATGGTTACCGCATACAGCACAATAGTAGTCGCCGTGAGTCTCCGTGCGCCAATACTTGCCTGAAAAGGCCCACTCTGTACCTCTTTCCCTGGCTATTTTATAAACATCAGCCGGCAGTATCTTCTTCCATTCTGCGTTACTTACATTGAGGTGAGTAACTTCGTTACGATTGTAATATGGGTTGTTGCTCATGATGGTTCTGTTTTAGTGCCAACCACGAAATTACTGAACAATACCATAGTAAAAACAAACCGCCTATAAACAAAAAATGCGGACACCCCTTTGGAGGCATCCGCATTTTCAATTTTGAATCAATACTATTGAACGATAACCTTCTGGCTGAATACTTTGCCATTGGCACTAACTCTTACAAGATAAGTACCAGCAGCATACTGAGCAGCATTAATGTAAATGCTCTGCCCATCGGTAGTCTTCATATCCACTACCCTTCCAGCAATATCAGAAATCAGAATTGAAGCATTACCGTTGTTACCGGCGATGTCGATGGTAAATGCACCTGAGTTAGGATTAGGATAAATGTTTACACTCACGTTGCCGGCTTCTTCCTGAGTTGCAGTAACTGCCGGCTCTTCTGAGCGGTGAGCAGAGATAGTTATAACTTTATTCGCGGTTGCAGTACCACAACTGTTGGTAATTGAATACCTGATAGTATCAACTCCTACAGCAACACCAGTCACAACACCAGCCGTGGTAACTGTAGCAAGCGCTGTATTAGTGCTGCTCCATGTGCCACCTGTTACTGTGCTTGTAAGGGTTATTGCAGCGCCAACTGCTACTGAAGTAACGCCACCCAGCAATCCTGCTGAAAGTGAATTAACGGTAATCGTCTTGGTAGTAGCAGATGTACCGCAAGCGCTGGATACGAAGTAGGTAATAGTTGCACTACCTACAGCGATACCGGTAACAAGACCTGACGCATTTACAGTAGCAATTGAAGTGTTGCTGCTTATCCAGCCGCCGCCTGATACTGAATCGCCAAGCGTAATAGTAGAACCAGCGCATACACTTGAAGCACCAGTAATACCACCAACCGTAGCCAATGGACTAACAGTAATAGCCTTTGTAGCTACCACGGTGCCACAACCTGCCGCAACTGTATAGGAAATCAATAATGAACCGGAAGAAACACCTCTTACAACGCCTGTAGCAGTTACAGTAGCTCTTGCAACATTGCTTGAGCTCCATGTACCACCGGCAACAGCATCGGTAAGTGTGATGTTAGAACCTGCGCAAACTGTAGCAAGACCAGTGATGGTACCCGCTGTAGCTGACGCACTAACTGTAATTGCTGATGTAGCAAACGCTGTAGCACAACTGCTGGAGACATAATAACTGATAGTAACAGTACCAACTGCAACACCAGTAACAACACCAGTAGCGCTGTTTACTGTAGCTATTGATGTATTTGAGCTTAACCAGCTACCACCAGTTACCGCATCGGTAAGGGTAATGGTAGAACCTGTGCACACACCGCTGGCACCTGTAATAGTACCTGCTGATGGCAAAGTACCAACGCTGATAACCGCCGCAGTGACTGCTGTACCGCATGAGCTGGTAACTGAATAAGAAATAGCAGCAGTACCAATAGCCATACCGGTTACAACGCCGGTACCGCTTACTGTAGCAATAGAAGTGTTGCTGCTGGTCCAGGTACCACCTGTTACAGCGTCAGTAAGCGTGATGCCGCTACCTACACATACTATGGTCGGTCCGGTTACTGTACCAGCTGAAGGCAATGAGTTAACAGTCAAACTGAAAGATGCTGTATCAAAACCGCAGGAGTTACTTGCGATATACTTAATACTAACGGTACCGTTAGCAACCGGAGTTACTACGCCTGCTGTATTTACAGTAGCAATTGCAGTGTTGCCGCTCACCCAGGTACCACCAGAAGTACCATCGGTTAATGTAATGATAGAACCTGTACATGCCGTTGAAGGACCAGAAATGGTACCTGCACTTGGCAAGGGATTAACCGTAATTGACTTTGTAGCTCTTGCAGTACCGCAACTGTTGGTTACAGTATAAGTAATAGTAGCCGTACCAGTGCTTATGCCGGAAACCACACCTGAAGTGGCAACATTGGCCACAGCCGAGTTGCTGCTGCTCCATGTGCCGCCAGAAACACCGTCGGTAAATGTTGTAGTTGAACCCTGACAAACCGTTGTTGCACCTGAAATGGTGCCCGCTGTTGGTGAAGGATTAACTGATAACGCTAAAATAACAGAAGCAGAACCGCACGAATTTGTTACGGTATAAGAAATAGTAACACCGCCCGGAGTAACACCAGTAACGCCACCTGTGCTATTCACAGTTGCGATTGTAGTGTTAGAGCTGGTCCAAACACCGCCGGCAGTTGCATCTGTAAGAGTCGTTACAGCACCAGTGCAGGCAGTAGCCGAACCAGTGATAGCAGCTGGAGTAGAGGGAAGCGGATTCACCACTATTGCGTGCGTAGCAACGGTAGTACCGCAGCTATTGGTAACAGCGTAACTAATGGTAGCTGTACCAGCTGTGAGCCCGAAAACAACACCAGAACCACTAACAGTAGCTATTGATGAACTTGAAGACCAGGTACCACCTGATATAGAATCGCTGAAGGTAACTGAAGAACCGGCACAAACTGTAGAAGCACCAGAAATGCTACCTGCTAATGGTGCAGATATTACAGTGATAGCCTTTGTAGCAACGCCTGTGCCGCAAGAACCAGCAACAGAATAAGAAATGGTAACGCTACCGGCTGAAACGCCAGATACGATTCCGGTAGAACTATTTACAGTTGCGACGCCAGCATTGCTGCTGGTCCATACGCCCCCTGTGGTGGCGTCGCTAAGTGCTATGGTAGCACTGCTGCACACTGTAGAAGTTCCGGTAATAGCACTTACAGATGCTGCACCTGTAACGGTAATCATTTTTGTGGCAACTGCAGTACCACAGCTGTTGCTGACAACATAGCTTATAGTTGAAGTACCTGCTGCAACGCCGAATACCTGTAGAAAACTTGTACCAACTGTGGCAACGCTTGTATTAGAACTACTCCATGAGCCACCGGTAACAGAATCAGTCAATGTAATGCTGCTGCCTGTGCACACTGTAGATGGCCCGGAAAGGGAACCAGCATATGGAGTGCTTATCACGGTCATAGCATGAGTGGCAAATGCGGAGCCGCAAGTTGTACCCTCAGTAACAGTGATTGTTACAGAACCTGTAGAAAGGCCTATTACTGTACCGCCTGCTGAAACGGTAGCAACCGATGGGTTGCTGCTGGTCCAGGTAACGCCGCCCGAAACTGTAGAATCAACTAATACCGCGGAAGAACCAACACAAACAGTTGTTGCACCGCTAATAGTACCAGCACTCGGAGGAGTAATAACCGTAACTGAATGAGTTGAAAAAGCTGTACCGCAACTTCCGGTAACTGCATAGGTAATGATTACCGTACCTGCCGAAACACCAGTTACAACGCCAGTCCCAGAATTTACAGTAGCAATCGATGAAGCACCTGTGCTCCATACCCCACCAGTGATAGAATCCACCAGCGTGATAGTATTACCTATACAAACACCTGATGAACCTGAAATTGTACCCGCTGATGTAGAACCCGTTGTAACCGTGATAGTCCTCGTTGCGATACCGGAACACCCACCGCTCGAAACAGTGTAAGTAATTACGTCGGTACCCACACTTACGCCATAAACTGAAGCACCGGAACCGCTTGAAGCGCCAACGGTAGCAATGGCAAGAGAACTTGAACTCCAGGAACCGCCGGCTATAGAATCGGTAATAGTAATCATACCGCCTACACACACGGTAGTCGGGCCACCAATACTGCCTGCAGAAGGAACAGCATTAACTGAAATTGGCCTGCTCACTACTGTTGTACCGCAAGAAGAAGTAACTGTATATTTAATGGTATCAACACCTGTAGATAAACCATATACAACACCGCCTGAGGTAACTGTTGCCATACTTGGATGGGAAACTGACCATGTACCACCACTGGTACTATCGATCATCGTAACATATGAACCAATACAAACTGATGAAGGTCCTGACATAGAAGCCACATAAGGCGCACCACCTACTGTTACAGTATGGGTAGCTACAGCAGTACCACATGTACCGGAAACAGAATAGGAAATGGTAACTGTACCGGCGGCATTACCCCGAACTACACCACCCGAACTAACGGAGGCAATAGACGAAGAACTTGAACTCCATGTGCCGCCGGAAGTACTATCGACGAGCGTGATAGTAGACCCTGCACAAACCGAAGTCGCTCCTGATATAGAACCGACATAAGTACGAGGTAGAACGGTAACAGTTGTTGTTGCTGTACCTGAAGATGTAGAATAAGAAATTACAGATGTACCGGAGCTAACGCCATATACGGTACCATCACCGGAAACTGTAGCAACCGACGTTGTTACGCTGCTCCACGAGCCGCCGGTAACAGAATCTCTTAAAGCAGTTGTAGAACCCGCGCAAACAGTGGTCGTACCTGTAATAGCAGGAATTCCAGATGTTGTTGCTTCGAAAACGGTATCAAAACCAACATTGTATTTATCAGTTGAGGTTGCACTACCATCTGCGTTAACCGCATTAAGTGCAGCATACAGTTTTACGCTGCCCGAACCTGCTGAAGGTGCCGTCCATGGGATAAGCTCAACATAAGTAGTAGCTCCACCACCAGAACCGCTACCAGTGGTAGAAGTAATAGCTCTGCTGTGCTCAATTACATGGTGTGAGCTGCTGATAGTTGTATTTTGGCAATAAGTCGGTAAGGAAGAACCAAATGTACCCAGATCATGCGCTGAAGAAGTTCCGGAACCGGAAAGAGCAACAGCCGAAAGCATGAAACCAAACTTAGATAAAGAAGTAGACGAACCGGTAATGTTATTTACACCGGAAACCTTGATGTGATAAGGACGCCCAGGTGTATAGCGGGTAACAGTTGCGCCGGAAGAATCAATCAACGAAAGTGTAACCCCAATCGCTGATGTTGCCGAACTACCGTGACAGCCGCTTCCGCCGCAGCCTGATGAGGAACTTGTGGCGCCCGTTCGGTCTGCACCAGTCGAGGCCGCATACCCGCCACTGTAGCCGGTTGTAATGATGTAAACTAATCCCAGGATTAAAGGTAAAATAAGAAATGTCTTTTTCATATTCTGTTTTTAAATGAACATAGAATTGTAAAATTATTCTTATTTCGCAGAAAAACCAAGTATGTAATTGACTGAAAATGAAGAAATCGTTAGAATAAGAGGAATTATTTACTTTCAATTAATAATCACGTAGCCGCATTATAGAAATAACAAAACTGTCACCGCAATTTTAGCCGTTTTTATGATCTGGCTTGTCCATACATAAAGAAAATGCGGATATTGAGTTACAATATCCGCACATTCAGTCTGAAAATATTTAAAAACTATTGTATCACCAGCTTGCGGCAATTCATCTGGCCATGGTTATTAATCGTTAACAAGTAAACCCCGGCTGCATACTGCGACATATCGAAATTCAACAGATTTTCATCGCTGGTCCTTTGCTCAACGGTTTTGCCGCTGAGGTCTGTGATTAAGATTGTTGCGTTGCCTGCGTTATTTGGTATCTCGAGTACAAAAGTACCATTAGATGGGTTTGGATATACCTTGATGTTATCTGCTTGTTCGGCTTGTGTAGCCGCAACGGGAGCACCAGCTTCTTCGCGATGTGCTGTTACAGTAATTCCTTTTTTCGCGCTTGTAGTCCCACAACTATTAGTAATTGTATACACAATTGTATCACCACCTGCTGCTACACCTGTTACACTGCCCAATGCAGTTACTGTAGCAACAGTCATATTCTGGCTGCTCCATGTACCCCCGGTTACGCTGTTAGCCAGTAGCATGACTGAACCTGCAACAACTGTTGAAGAGCCCGTAATTGCACCCGCTGACAAAGTATTTACTGTAATTGATTTGGTTGTGCGCGCTGTACCGCAACTGTTAGACAGGAAGTATGTGATGGTAGCAGTACCAATTGCCAATCCAGATACAACACCAGTTGAGCTAACAGACGCAATAGTTGTATTGCTGCTCAGCCAGCCTATGCCGGCACCGGTAATAGAATCGGTAAAGGTAACTGTAGAACCTGCGCAAACTGCCGACGGGCCTGTAAGTGCAGAAACGGCTGGTAAAGGATTTACTGTTATCGTCTTGGTAGCCGTTGTGGTACCACAACTATTACTGATCTGGTAGGTTATGATTAAAGAACCAATTGAAACACCATAAACAGCGCCTGAACTGGTAACAGTGGCTCTTGCTATGTTACTGCTGCTCCAGGTACCACCACTTGCACCCGACGTCGCAAGTGTAATAAATGCGCCCGGACAAACTGTAGCGAGACCGGTAATAGTACCGGCAACACCCGCAGGGCTAACGGTAATAGTTGCAGTTGATACCGCAGTTGCACAAGTGCTGCTCACATAATAAGTGATAACTGCAGTGCCACCGCTAACACCAGAAACAACGCCCGCAGGGGATACTGTAGCCACAGCCGTGTTGCTGCTGTTCCATGTACCGCCGGTACCAGTGCTGCTCAATGTGATGGTAGTTCCAGCGCAAAGTGCAGATGGGCCACTGATAGTGCCGGAAACCGGTGCACCACCAACACTCATAACTGTAGCTGTGAGTGCTGTACCACAACTGTTAACAACTTTATAAGAAATAGTAACTGTTCCTACCGTAACGCCAGATACAACACCTGAACTGCTCACCGTAGCTATTGCAAGGTTGCTGCTGGTCCAGGTACCACCAGTAACCGTATCAGCAAGGTAAGTTGTTGACCCGGTACATACTGTTGTAGGGCCTGTTATTGCACCAGCCGAAGCGCCAGGGCTTACCGCTACAGAACGTGTCACAACGACGGTTCCACAGCTGTTCGTAACTGAGTATGAAATAATTGATGCACCTGCTGCAACGCCTGTTACCACACCGGTTGCCGAAACTGTTGCGATTGAAGCTGCCGAACTGGTCCAGATACCACCAGTCGTAGCGTCCGCAAAAGTTGTAGTTACACCCGGGCATATTGTTGAAGAACCCGTAATGGCTGCAACCGTAGGGCCAGGATTCACCGTAATAGAACGTGTTGCTGTTGCTGTGCCACAGGTTCCAGTTACTGTATATATAATTGTGGTTGAGCCTGAGGATACACCTGTCACAACACCTGTAGGTGAAACAGTTGCTATTGCATTGTTAGCACTGCTCCAGATACCACCGCTAACGCCATCTGTAAACGTAGTAGTAACGCCCGTACAAACTGTAGAAGAACCGCTGATAGTACCACCGCTCGGAGCAGGATTAACAGTAACAGTAATAGTGGATGCAGCTATGCCGCAGGAATTGGTAACCGTATATGATATCGTTGTTGTGCCAGCACTAACGCCAGTCACAGAACCGCTTGTATTAACAGTGGCTATTGAGCTGCTTACGCTGCTCCAAGCACCACCTGAAGTTGCATCGGCAAGGCTGGTTGCTGCACCCGTACAAACTGAAGTAACACCAGTAATAGCAGCCGGACCCGAAGGACCGGTGGTAACAGTAACCGTAGTATGGATAGATGATGAGCCGCAGGTATTGCTAACTGTATAATAAATAGTATCTACACCAGCAGAAACACCGGTTAAAACACCGGCGCCGTTTATTGTTGCAATGCTTGAATTCACCGTACTCCAGGCGCCACCAGTAGTGCCATCAGTCAGTGTAATAGCTGAACCAATACAAACAGTTGTAGGACCGCCAATGGTAGCGGGTGTACCTGGACCTGCCTGAACAGTAATCGTTTTAGTTGCAGTTGCAGTGCCACAACTATTGGTAACGGTATAAGATATGGTTGCCGTGCCTGCTGCTACACCGTATACAACACCACCTGAGTTTACAGTAGCAATAGATGTGCTGCCAGATGCCCATGCGCCACCGGCTGTGCCGTCGGTAAACGATGTTGTTGCACCAGTACAAACTGTTGTTGCACCAGTAATTGCGCCTGCCGCCGCAGAAATAACTGAAATTGTCTTGGTAGCTGAAGCTGTACCGCAGGTACTTGACACTGTGTAAGAAATATTAACTGAACCCGAAGAAACCCCGGTAAGCATACCTGTTGCATCAACAGTGGCAATAGACGTGTTGCTCACAGCCCATGTACCATAGCCTGTGCCGGTAGTGTCATTAAAATTAAGGGTAGTACCAGCACAAAGAGAAGTACCACCATTAACTATACCTGCATAGGCGGAAGTAGTAACAATAACTGTCCGTGTAGCTATTGCAGTGCCGCAGCCTGTTGTAACAGTGTAAGATATAACAGCTGAACCCACACCATTACCGCGAACTACCCCTGAAGCATTTACCGAGGCAACACTTGAACTGCTGCTGCTCCAGGTACCAGTACCTGTTGCAGTTGTATCTAATAAATTAATGGTAGCAGCCGTACAAACAGCTGACAAACCTGAAATAAAGCCAGCGGATGGCGAAGACACCACAGACACCGGAAGAATGGTGAAGGCTGTGCCGCAGGTATTAGTAACAGTATAAGTAATGTTTGAAGTGCCTACTGCAACGCCAGTCACCAATCCGGTTGAAGAGATAACGGTTGCAACCGACGTATTTCCTGAAGTCCATGTACCGCCTGAAGATGCATCAGTAAGCGTGGTAGTACTACCAACGCATACCGATGTGGTACCAGTAATGGCACCTGCTGAAGGCAGAGGATTCACTGTAACAACTTTTGTTGCTGATGCAGTACCGCAACTTGCAGTTTTGGTATAAGATATTGTAGCTGTTCCGCTGCTGATGCCGGTAACCACACCTGAGGTACTAACTGAAGCTACCGAAATGCTACCGGAAGTCCATGTGCCGGAAGCAGCGGTATCGGACAACGTAATGTAAGAGCCCACGCAAACTGATGACAAACCAGTAATGACACCGGTAGATGGACCAGCACCCACTGTAATTACCCGCGCAGTAGAAACCGATCCGCAAGTATTGGTAACGGTATATATTACTGAGTCGCTGCCTACTGTAATACCTGTAAGCACACCACCTGATGAAATAGTAGCTATAGATGTCGACCTACTTGTCCAGGCTCCACCAGAAGTACTATCGGTAAGTGTAATTGATGAACCAGTACAAACAATGGTAGAGCCATTGATTGGTCTTGTAGTAGGTGTTGTGGAGATAGTAACTGAATAAGTGGCACTTGAAGTACCACAGGTGCTTCCGAAAGTAGTATAAGTAACAATAGCTGTACCAACGCCTACTCCATATATTACACCAGCTGACGTAATTGTTGCCACGGAGCCTGGGCCAGTTCTCCAAATACCTCCGGTAGAACCAGCACTGTCAGCAAGGGTACTATGAGTACCGACACAAACAACAGTTGGTCCGGTAATGTAACCAGCACCTACAGCCACTGCTATGCTTCTTGTAGCCGATGCGGTGCCGCAACTACCCGTCACTGTATATGATATTGTTGCCGTTCCTGATGTTATCGGATACACTACACCTCCGGCATCAACCGTGGCTACCGCCGATGAACCTGAACTCCAGGTACCGCCGCCTGTGGCGTCAGTGAGCGTGGTTGTTGACCCAAGGCACACACCAGTGGCACCAGAAATGGTGCCGGCAGATGCTCCTGTACCAACTGTTACCGTAAACATAGCTGTTGCGGTAGCGCAACTTGTTGAAACGGTGTAGGTAATAACTGATGTACCTGCGGCTACGCCATGAACAATACCAGCAGAGGTTACAGTCGCTACAGAGATAGTACCGCTTGTCCATGTGCCACCTGTAGTACCAGACGAGTCACGCAGCGTATCTGCGGTACCCGGGCATAATGTTGCCGAACCAAGAATAATACCACCAACAGGAGATGCTCCGGCCGCAACGGTAACGGTATAAGTAGCACGTGCGGTTCCGCAGCTGTTGGTAACAGTATACGTAATAACAGCAGTACCTGCGGACACCCCATAAACAATGCCTGTTGATGAACCAACTGTGGCTACTGATGTGCTGCCAGAACTCCAGCTGCCACCAAAGCCGCTGCTGGTAAGTGTAGTGGTACCGCCAGTACATACGGTACTACCGCCTGAAATAGTGCCCGCGGTCGGCGTAGGAGCACCGGTGAGGTATAATGTGGTATAACAACCTGTAGGTAACGTATAACTTAGTAATGTAGTACCTGTAGAAACTCCACCAACAGTGGCTGTGGTACCGCTGCCGCTTACAGTGGCAACATATGTATATTCAGAAGTCCAGGTACCACCAGAAGTTGCATCTGTAAACACTGCCGTGCTGCCGATACAAATTGTAGTAACAGAGCCGGAAATAGTAGCCGGTAAAGGATTTACAGTAACGGAATATGTAGCGACACCAGCGCCTGAACCAGTGACAACATAAGAAATAGTAGTAGTACCAGCTGCTACGCCGGTAACAATGCCTCCTGATGATATAGTGGCCGCTGAG
>CAILMA010000493.1 GCA_903835145.1 uncultured Bacteroidota bacterium | reverse complement strand
GTTAAATGTGCGCAGGGATTAAGCATTCCCGCGCCATCATCAATGGCGTGTTTTAACCAAAATATATTATAAAAAATGAGGTCTGTTGTAAAAACAGACCTCATTTTCTTATCTTTTTTTCGGAGCCCGTTTCTTGGGTTTGCCGTACTTGGCCTTCATCACATCTGAATATTTCACCTTTACGTTCACCTTTTTATTCTTTGCAAGTTTCTCGTGGAAAGCTGGTCCTGAGTCTTCCATTTTAGGAAGTTTCAGTTTTATTTCCTTCAGATGCCCCTTAGGTTTTTCGTCATTGGTCAGTTCTTCAGATATTTCAAGGTCGGCTGGAAGTGGCAGCATAGGTATTTTATACTTCATCAGCGTTTCTATGGCTTCCTGGTATTCTTTTTCAGTGATGAAGGATATTGCGATACCCTTCTTATCGTAGCGGCCGGTACGGCCTATGCGGTGAATATAATTTTCCGGGGTATCGGGAAGGTCAAAGTTAATAACATGGGTAACCTCAGAAATATCTAAACCCCTGGCTATAATATCAGTTGCAATAATGAAGCGGTAAGTGCCCTCATGAAACTGCTTTACCGTGTTAAACCTGTGGTTTTGCTCCTTGTTGCTGTGTATCACCCCAGCTGGGCCCGGAAACAGTGGCTCCACGAGTTCGAAAACATCGTCTGCCAATGCCTTTGTGCCCACGAATACAAGCACCTTGCTCATTTCCTCGTGCTGGGTCAGCAACAGGCGGAGGAGGTTTATTTTGGTATAGAAATTTGGAACTTCGTAAGCAGTTTGGTTAATATTGGCAAGAGGTGTACCAGTGGGTGCCGCTTCTATTTTCACAGGCAGGTCAAAGAAGTTGTTGACGATAATCTCCACATCTGGCGTTAGTGTGGCTGAAAACAACAGGTTCTGCCTTTTGGGAGGCAGCATATCAAAGATGTTGTTCAGCTGCGTTCTGAAACCCAGATTCAGCATTTCATCTACTTCATCAATAATCAGTCTGTTAATGAGCTTAAGCCTGATGGAGCCATTGTAGGCGAGATCCAGCAGACGACCGGGTGTAGCCACTATCATGTCGGCACCTTCTTCCACAGCTGCAGCCTGTGGCTTCATATTTACACCGCCATATACGCCCACCACGGTAAAATTCATGTACTTAGTGAGCTTTTTAACCTCTTCTACTACCTGTATAACAAGCTCACGGGTAGGCACCACCACTAATATTCTCGGGAAACGGTCCTTTGCAAATTTCCACTGCCTGAGGCAAGGTAAAAGGTATGCATATGTTTTACCGGTACCGGTTTGGGCTATACCGCATACGTCCTTACCTGACATCATAACAGAGAAAACTTTCTGCTGAATGGTTGTAGGATTTACGAACCCGAGGTCATCGAGCGCGTTTAATAAAGGCGTAGTCAGGTTTAAGTCACTAAAAGTCATAATTGGTATTGGTGGTATGTGATTTGTATGGAAGTTTAATTTCTCAGCTTCGATCTCAGCTTTTCAATTTTTTTATTGAATGCTTTCCGTTGTACAAAAAATTGATTTTCAATATTTTAACTAATGTTACCTTATTTTCTGCATCAAAGTAAGGCAGCGCATTTTAAGCATAAGTGGGAAACTGATTTTCAAGGCATTGTTGTATTTGTTGCATTAATAGAACAACTGCCGCTTTCATGATATTGCGCAAAAGTACATAATTTAACCAACACTTTTACTGAGTGGTATATTGCGGCTAATTCTTATTTTGAGGTGCTATGCGAAGTATTTT
>CAILMA010000492.1 GCA_903835145.1 uncultured Bacteroidota bacterium | reverse complement strand
ACAAACCGTATTGCACATAAGGGGTACTGTTAAAGCAAGGCCAGTAACAACCGCTCCAGCTCCAGCACCGGTTCCAGCTCCACCGGCTCCAGGCCATTAATATGAAATTAAAAAAATCAAATAACCAAAAATGTTCCGTTCCTGTTGTTGGCACGGAACATTTTTAATTTGTAAAAACACATCAGCATGAAAAAAATAATTCTTCCAGTTATCGCTTTGTTTTTATGTATTGCAAACCCAATTGGCGCAAAAGCACAAAAAAGCGCTGAAACTCAAACGAAGGTGGATGCACCACAGTTTAAGTTTAAAGACGGTGATACGTTTGATTTTGGTGAAATTTCATCAGGACCGGATGCCATTCACGAATTTATATTTACAAATATAGGCACACAGCCCCTGCTGATAGTTGATGCCAAACCTTCATGCAGCTGCACAACGCCGGAGTGGCCAAAGGATTCAATATTACCAGGAAAAACCGGAGTAATAAAGGTTGGGTATCACACCACAAAGGCCGGGCCTTTTAATAAAGAAGTATACATACAGAGTAATGCCTATATTCCTACTGGAGAGCGCAGGTTCACAATATACATTAAGGGCGTAGTGAAGTAGTACTAACTCTAGGCTACTGTTGCGGGCGTTTTATTGAATTAAGGGCTTCATATTTCTTAGACGAGTCCTCTAACTTAAGTGCTTTGTAATCTTTCGCGAGCATTTCATCGGACTGGCGGAAACCGGGGTCCAGCTCAAGTGCTTTCTTCAGGTAAACCACTGAGGAGTCAAATTGTTTGAGGTTATTGAGGCAAAGGCCAATATTGTAATAAGCCTGAGCGTAACGAGGCCTTATAACTACAGCCTGCCGACAAAGCGCTAAAGCTTTAGCATACTGGTGGGTTACAAAATATACACCAGCAAGGTTGTTCATAACTTCCGATGCTTTGGGGTTTATAGCGAGGGCAAGCCTGTCGTGCACTTCGGCTGAGTCATATTGTTTGTTAATAAAGTAGGCATCGCCCAATTCGGTCTGTGCATTGCAATAGGAAGGGCAGATGGCAACTGATTTTCTCAGGTAGCCGATTCCCTTTTCTAAAATGGCTTTTTTCTCTGCCGGGTCACTTGCTGCCTGGTACTTGCCTGTAACATAGGCAAAGCCAACGCAGTAATTCAGGCGGCTGTTGTCAGGCACTTTCTTCAGGTCTGACTCAAACAGTGTTTCGCTGTCCACCCATTCCTCATTCCGGCCAATGGTGATGCTGGAGTACAGTACCAACAGCGGCAATAATACAAGTATGATATTGCGGCTTTTAAGGGCAGGCAACGTCATATGCTCCATTTGTACTATCCATTTTTCTATTGCCAGTGCAAGGACGAGGCAGAAGCCAACGGAGGGGAAGAATAAAAACCGCTCAGACATACCAGAGCCAATAAGAAAAAATACATTGGAAAATAAGGAGAGTGTTACCAGATAGAACAAGATTGCTAAAGCCCACGGGTCTTTAGCATTTTTAAAAAGGCGGTAAATACCAACGCCGAGCAAGCAAACGTAGACAAGCAAGGAGATGATAACCCTGAAATCGCCGAAGCCAACGAACGGAATACTATTGAATGAATAATCGATGCTTAAAGGATAAGGAACAAGCAACAATTTGAGGTAATTGCCGAGGACAAGGATAGAGGTTGCCAGCCTTGTTGCTATTCCGGGAGCGCCAGCAAGCGCGTTATCCATCATGTTAACGGGTACTGTAACATTATGATTCGAACTCAATACAATAGCACGAACTCCAAGAAATGCTATCACAGCAATACAAGTTCCTGCAAAAACCATTGTACTTTTCTTGCGATCGGCATTTTTATAAAAAAAGAACAATAGCGGAATGACACCAATAAAAGTAACAACCGATTCTTTGGATAGGAGCGACAGGAACATGGCAAAAATGCCACTGACAAGCATAGAGCGTTTACTGTTTTTTAAATAAGTCAAAAACAAATTTAGCGACAGAAACGCAAAAAAGAAGCACAACAGCTCATCGCGGCTTTTGATGTTTGCAACCACCTCTGTGTGAATAGGATGCATCACAAACAATAGCGCAGCAACAAAAGAAACGGCGTTTTTGCGGCCATCAAATACGCGGGACAAAAAAAGAAACAACAGGCAGGCACAAGCTGCATAAAGCAGAACGTTGAAAAAATGGCCAACGACAGGATTTGCCCCCCAAAACTGAAATTCTACGGCGAACATAACCAGCGACAGTGGTCTGTACGTTTCGTTGGGGGCTATCATAAACCCAAACAAGTGAGGAGTAGAAAGCAGCTCGGGAATTCCTGCGAAGCCCTTATTTACGAATGAGTTTTGCTGAAGTACTTCAACATCGTCCATTGCGTAACCATTCTTAAGTGTATTGGCATACACGAAAAAGGAGGCAACTGTGAGTAATAAGGAAAGAAGCAATATATTCTTTTTTTGCAGCGGATTTCCCGAGGCCCTTAAATTATTGCCATTATTTATTGATTTGAATGTATTTTTAACAGTGGCAGCCTGTAAAGATGGGGTGTTTTGCGGTGGTTTATTTTTCGAAAAAAACTGTTCATTATTCTTCATAAAAAATACCTAAGCTTTATAACTTTGTAATGTTAAATCATTACTCATTCATTACCAAGCATTTTTGGTCTTTTTTTTGCAGTATTTTTCACATCCATCACTATAAATATACCATTAATTCAACATTAGATTGTTGATTGCTGCATAGTTATACAAACATGTCGATTTAGTTAACAAAATCGTCAACAAACAATTATCAAATCATGAAATCAAGGTAAAGAATGTGATACCAGCGGTACCGGCTCCCAAAATAAAAGAAGTTTTAAATGGCAGAAAGACTACACCGGCAAATTCCAGTCGCCGTTGAGTTTCAGTACCTTTTCAATGACGTCGCGCACGCAGCCCTTTCCACCGGCGATTGGCGAGATGTATTTTGAAACCAGTTTAATTTCCGGAGCGGCATCGGCCGGGCAGCAAGGAAGGCCACAGAGTTGCATTACCGCATAATCCGGAATGTCATCGCCCATGTAAAGTACAGATTCGAAGGCAGTTTTGGTAGATATCGCGAGCTCGTGGAGCAGCTCTTTCTTACTTTCAATACCAATGTGAACATCAGGTATGCCCAACCTGTTCAGGCGACCGCGTACGGCCTCAGAAGTCCCGCCGGAGATGATCCAAACTTTATACCCTTTTTTCACGGCAAGCTGCATCGCATACCCGTCTTTAATGTTCATGCTGCGCAACATGTGTCCATCTTCAGTAAGCATTAAACTACCATCGGTGAGCACGCCATCCACATCAAAAACGAACGTTTTTATCGGGGCAAAAAGTTCCAGAATATTCATACTTCCAGCAAAATTTACTGCAAATTAAAATAAAATAAGTAACCCGATTGTTAAGGCGCGCCTACCGAAAATCCTACAGGATATGCGTGGGTTCGCTGACTTCAATGGGCGGAACGATAAATTCAAATTTACTTTTGACTATCTCTCCATTCATAAACCCAGCCGCTCTGAATCATTTCCAGATAGCCTTCGTTGCAATCTTCGCGTTTTCCTTCGAAATTAGGAATTTCTAAAACCCACTCTATTAACTCGGTAAAGCGGATACGATATATTTTACTCTCGCCGAAATCATCGCCAAAACGTTCGTAAAGTTTCATGGCGATATCTTCGGTATCGGTCCACTTAATCGGTGGTTCAAAATGAGCCATATAATTATGTATTGCTGTTAGAAATTAGAAAAAATTAGTCACCGTGAATTACCGACTGATCTGGCACGGTAACCTCAATAACACCACTGCCCTGCTCCAACACGCACTGACAGCCCAACCTTGAATTAATTCTCGGATTGCGCGCGCGGTCAATAAAATCCTCTTCTTTGTCTGTGATATCTGGTACAAAATGTTCACCTTTTTCAAGGTAAATATGGCAGGTGCTGCAAGCACAAACCATACCACAATTGTGATGCAGTTCTATATTATTATCGAGTGCAACTTCGAGCAGACTTTGCCCGGGGGCAACGTTTTCAATGACAGTAGGCGATAAACCTGTTTGTTCAAACTTAAATTTAATGGTGTACATCTGTGTGATTCGACCTGGTTTTGGCGCAAAGTTAATGTTTGCGACCTAATGTTGTTTAGGATTTGGCTATATAAGTATAGTATTACTCAATCTTAGGAACGATTTAAAAACAATGCACACCGTCTTGCTTGCCTTCCTTACCTTTTTCTTTGTTGCAAAAGTCAATAACTAATTGCTATTCGCAGATTCTACTTTCTGAATATAAGAAAAAATCTGCGCCATGTGGTATGCTATGCTATTTCAACGATCTAAAGCGAAATTTTAGCCAATGTGTTCATTATCCGGTTGGCTATATTAACTTTGCGCTCCAGTTTACACATACATGGATATTTCAGTTAAAATATTTTCCGGCAACAGTTCAGTTTATCTTGCCGAAAAAATCGCAGAAAGTTATGACAAGCCATTAGGCGACATTACAATTCAGAAATTCAGTGATGGTGAGTTCCAGCCCGTAATACATGAATCCATAAGAGGAGATTATGTTT
>CAILMA010000491.1 GCA_903835145.1 uncultured Bacteroidota bacterium | reverse complement strand
TAAGTTCCTCGGATGTCTCTTTGACAGATATAATAACAGCTTTTGCCATGATAGTTATATAGCAAATATTGTGCCAAAAATAGTTGTCTAAATGGTATCACCCCCCCCCCCACAAAAAAACCGGGTCCCGCACAACGCGAAACCCGGTCATTATAATATTTTTAGTTTACTATTAATCAGCTTGATGGAACGGATATTTATAATCCGTTGGCGGATTGAATGTTTCCTTTATTGTCCTCGGACTCAACCAGCGATAAAGATTGAGTATAGACCCTGCCTTATCATTTGTTCCCGATGCCCTTGCACCGCCAAATGGCTGCTGACCAACTACCGCTCCGGTAGGTTTGTCGTTGATGTAGAAGTTACCTGCGCTATTCACAAGCCTCTTCGTCATCAACTCAATCGCATATCTGTCCTGGGCAAATATAGACCCAGTAAGTGCATAAGGCGAGGTGTTGTCCAGTATATCGAGCATCTGGAACCACTGGTCGGTTTCGTAGGTATATATAGTAAGTACTGGTCCAAAGATTTCCTCGCACATACTTACATAAGATGCGTCAGTTGTTTCTATAATCGTTGGCTCTATAAAGAAGCCTTTCGATTTGTCGTAGTTACCGCCGCAAATGATTTTTGCATCGCCATTGCCATTCTTCACATTGTCAATATAACGGGTAATGCTGTCGAAAGCCTTCTCGTCAATTACGGCATTGATAAAGTTCGTGAAATCATCAACCGGACCCATCTTCATGCTCTTAACCTCTGCAATGAGTTTTGTTTTGATCTCTTTCGCAAGGTTGCTTGGCAGGTATGCCCTTGAAGCAGCAGAGCATTTCTGTCCCTGGTATTCAAAAGCACCGCGGGCAAGGCCTGTAGCTACAGCTTCAGGGTTTGCAGTCGGGTGGGCAAACACAAAGTCTTTACCACCTGTTTCTCCCACTATCCTTGGGTAAGATTTGTAGCGCGATATGTTGTTCCCTATGCTTTTCCACATGCTCTGGAATACACCCGTAGAACCTGTGAAATGCACACCAGCAAAATCGGGGTGAGCATAACAGATTTCACCTACCAGCGGGCCTGGAGGGTATATAATATTTATTACACCATCAGGCAAGCCGGCCTCAATGAGTATTTCCATAAATACACTTGCAGAGTAGATCTGTGTATTGGCAGGTTTCCAAACTACTACGTTGCCACACATAGCAGGCGCAGTCGGCAGGTTACCACCTATTGCCGTGAAGTTGAACGGCGTTACAGCCAGTACAAATCCTTCAAGCGGACGATATTCCATTCTGTTGTAAATGCCGGGAGAGGAAATAGGTTGTTGCTTGTAGATCTGAGTGAGGAAATGCACATTAAACCTCAGGAAGTCAATAAGCTCGCACGCACTGTCAATTTCTGCCTGATAGGCATTTTTACTTTGCCCCAGCATGGTAGCTGCATTCATCCGGAACCGGTACTTTGTAGCCAGCAGGTCAGCTGCCTTCAGGAAGATAGACGCCCTGTGTTCCCAGTTCATCGCCGCCCAGCTTTCATGTGCAGAAAGTGCGGCATCTATAGCCGAATGCACATGCTCTTCTTCGCTTTGATAAAAATGACCCAGTAGATGCCCTGTTTCATGCGGTGGCCTAATTTCTTTTTTTATTTCACTGCGCACTTCCTGCCCGTCAATATACATAGGTATGTCGCGTTTCTTGGCTTTAAGTGCAGCAAGTGCTTTTTGCAATTCTTTTCTTTCGTGGCTGCCGGGAGCGTAGTTTAACACTGGCTCGTTTTTGGGCTCGGCAAAATCAAAATATGCGTTATTCATTGTCGTTTTTGTTGTTTTTTAACAAAGGCAATCAACTCAATTGCATCACAAAGTTAATTTTTTAGCGGTAATTAAAACGTGACATAAGACTGCACGTAAAAATTATAACAGTCAATTGCATGGTGTTTTTTCCAGTACTGCCATTATTTTTTAGATCTCCGCAATCCGTTACAATTATAATAAAGCCCTGTTTGTTGCCGCCTGCCACCGGCGCAGCAGATTTCAAAAAAGCACAATAGTGTTTCCAATTTTAACGTTCACCTTATGTTTTATTATTAAAAGATGTGCCTCGCATATATTACCTTTGGCTGCGGTCATTTATTCCGATTTATTACAATGAAGAAAAACATTGCTTTGCTTGCAGGCGGCTACTCGGGTGAGTATGTAATCTCTATTCAGACTGCTGCTACTATTGAGAAAAGCCTGAATAAAGAGTTGTATAACATTTATAAAATTATCATTACTAAATCCGAATGGTATCACGAACATAACGGGCAGAAGATAATGGTAGATAAAAATGATTTTACGCTATCGGTTGATGGTAACAAGATAAAATTTGACTGCGTATTCATAGCCATGCATGGTTCGCCGGGCGAAGATGGGCGAATTCAAGGCTATCTTGATATGATGCAGATCCCTTATACCACCTGCAACGCTATCGTTTCTGCGCTCACGTTCAACAAAAGCTATTGTAATAAAGTAGTAAAGGAGTTTAATGTGGTAAGCATTGCCAACTCTGTCCACCTCATCAAGGGTGAGCCTTATTCTATGGGCGCAATACTTGATCAGCTCAAGTTGCCAGTGTTCGTAAAGCCAAATGAAAGTGGCAGCAGCCTCGGCGTCAGCAAGGTGAAACATGTAGAAGAATTGTTCCCCGCTATAGAAAAAGCATTCAGGGAAGACAATCAGGTACTTATTGAGGAGTTTATTGAAGGCCGCGAGCTGACAATAGGCGTATACCGGGTGAATGGAGTGGTTTACCCGCTCCCTGCTACCGAGATTGTAAGTAAGAATGAGTTTTTTGATTACGAAGCAAAGTACACACCTGGTGTAACTAATGAAATAACCCCGGCGGATATTGATGCCAGCCTGAAAGAACAGCTTGAAACTAAGGCCATGTATATATACAGGCATCTGAACTGCCGTGGTGTTGTGAGAATGGATTTTATCCTGCAGCGCACATCGAACAAATTATTCTTTCTGGAGGTAAATACCATGCCGGGTCAGAGTGAAAACAGCATAGTGCCACAACAGGTTAGGGCTGCGGGTAAAAACCTTACCGACTTCTATGGCGATTTACTGGAAGATTGTTTGAAAAGCTATTCTTCATAATTTTGTAATATTTTATACTGATATCCTCTATGAAGGAAAACGTAAAAAGGTCTTTTGGGTTCCATTTGCTGCTGGTAGCAGGGGTAGCAGGGGTTATGTATATTATATTCTTCCTCACACTCAGCTTTATTACCCACCACGGCGAGCAGATTCAGATACCAAACCTAAAGGGCAAGCCTATGGATTCAGCCATTACCCAGCTGCACAGTATGCATTTTGAGGTGGTGATAGATTCTACGTTCGACCCGGCTGCAAAGCCATTGGCGGTGCTGAAACAAGTGCCCGATACCGGCTCTATTGTAAAATCTGGCCGCATAGTGATGCTTACTGTTAACAGTGTAACGCCATTGCGGGTCCCTATGCCCAACCTCATAAGTCTTTCTTACCGCAGTGCCGAAATGCTGCTGAAAAACAATAAGATGTACGTTGGTGATACCACTTACGTACCCGATATTGCCCGCGGTGCTATTAAGGAACAGCGCTACAAAGGGTTGCCTATAAAACCGGGCGAGCTTATACCTCAGGGTAGTAAAATAAGCCTTATCATTGGAAATGGTCTTGGTAATACTGACTTTGACGTGCCGGATGTTACCCACCTTACCGTCGATGAAGCACTTGCCATTATTAACCAATACAACCTTATCCCGACGCTTGTTGTAGATCAGGTTTCGGGTATTATTGCCGATACTTCTACCGCTTACATCATCAATCAGATTCCCAAGCCAATGAATGAAAACGGCGAGCACAACAAGATTAAGATGGGTGAAATTATAGACCTGTTTATAAAACAGCACCCGGACCCCGAAGATTATGGCAGCAACAAAGGCAATATTACACCCCCAACTGACGTTAAACCGACGTTGCACAAAGACGAAGATAAGTGACAAATAAAATAAATACGTTTATTGCGCTATTGGTTTGCGCCTTGCTGCAGGTAATTGGTACCCGCGGGCAGGAGCATACCGGGCCATTACTTTTCAATGGTCAATTGGCAGGGCATAGTCATTACAGTGCAAATGCCAGTGCCCGCCGCACTGCGTTAAGCTTGCCTTTCTTCGAAGACTTTACCGGAGATTCTTTTTATACCGATGCAAGCCGTTGGGTTGAAAGTCAGGTATATGTAAATAACACCATGTGCGTGAGCCCCATAAGCAGGGGTGTGGCAACTTTCGATGCACTCGATACGCACGGATATCCCTGGGATTCCTTTTCCAACGGGCATTTCCGCTATTGCGATAGCCTCACAGCACTACCAATTGACATCAGTGGCAATACCCCCGCAGATAGCTTGTATCTGAGCTTTTTTTATCAGCCACAGGGCTACGGTTTTTTCCCCCTCACCGGCGATTCCCTAATCCTATATATGAAAGTTCGTTATGGTGATTGGGTGCCAATATGGAAAGCTCAGGGCGTGCCCTTGCAGCCGTTTCAGCAGGTTATGATCCCTATTACTGATTCCCTTTACTTCCACTCCACTTTTCAGTTCCGTTTTGTAAATATCGCAGCGCTTAATTTCTCTGATGCTATTTGGAATGTAGATTATATAAGGCTTGATGCCCATCGGAATATGTATGATACAGCTGTAAACGATGCTGCATTTACTTCGGAGCCATCTTTTTACCTCAACGACTATACCTCCATGCCCTACAGGCAGTTCTATGCCAACATAACCGGGGAACGGTCAGCACATTTTTTTGATAGTGTGCGCAACGATAACCTTACTCCTGTAAGTGTGCGTCACGGTTATTATGCCAACGATGTTGGTTCTGGTACCGTTCTACAGTCGCCAACCATGTCTGCGGGTGCTTCGGCCATTTCGGGCGCATCAAGCATTCAGGTTATTGATTCAGTGTTCGGCACAACTGTGCCACTCGGGTCGTCAGTGTATCAGCCGGTAGAATTTATCAACAAATTCTACATTCAGGCTGGCACCGGTACTGGCCCTATTGCGAATGACACTATTACAAGGAGGCAGATTTTTGATAATTACCTGGCCTATGACGATGGGTCTGCTGAACAGGCCTACTACCTTACTTTATACCCGACACTCCCCGGGGAAATATCAATAGAACATCACCTTAATATCCCCGATACTATGCGGGGTTTATCTATTTATTTTGCAAGGCAGGCTCCGCTTCCTGCTTTTAAGACATTCTATATCAGGGTGTATTCACAACTCGCAGGGGTGAATGGTGCCGCTTCCAGCATTATGCTTTACGAACAAAAAGATTGCACGCCCGGGTATGCCGATACTGTCAATCATTTTTGGGTTTATAAGTTCGATACTGCCGTTCCTTTACCCGCGGGCACGTTTTATGCAGGTATTTTCCTGCTCGCAGAAAGTGGCGACGATAGCTTGTACATCGGTCTTGACATGAACCGCCTTGGAGGCAACCACGCTTATTATAACGTATTGTCAACGTGGAACCCCTCGCTCGTGCAGGGTGCTCTTATGATGCGTCCTGTTCTGGGGCAAAACATAACAGCGAGCAGTGTACGCTCGGTAAATAGTGCTACAGCTGATTGGAAAATAATGCCCAACCCGGCGACTGACCATTTTTCATTCGACTTTCCGGGCGATGATTTAGCAAACTATTCTGTTACTGACATTCAGGGCCGTATCATTATGAGCGGTACCGCAACCGCAGGCACCAGCATCGATATATCAAATCTGTTTACTGGTATCTATTTCGTGAACATCAGTTGTAACGGTTTATCAGCTGTTCCACAAAAATTAATAAAATTATAATAATATGAGAAATATCACAGTTGAAGAGTTGAAAAGCCGGCTGGATAATGGAGAAACGTTAAACATTATTGACGTAAGAGAGCCTGCGGAATATGCTGAGTTTAATATAGGCGCTAAACTTGTGCCGCTCGGTAAAATAATGGGCATGCAACTCGAAGACATTGAAGACCTGAAAGATGAAGAATTGATTTTTCATTGCAAGGCCGGCAGTAGAAGCACTCAGGCATGCATGGTTCTCGAGCAGATGGGTTACACCAATGTTGTGAACGTTACCGGCGGTATGCTGGCATGGCAGAAAATGATGGCATCGAATGCCGGGTAAAGTATTCATCCCATCAATCATTCTATACTGGTGTTCGAAACAAGTTTCCGATCGCGAAGTGAAACACTAAGTTTTTTTGTAACTATTCAGCCCCATAAATAGCGATGAGCCTTAAAGCTAACAAAACATTTTGCCCAGCCTTGATTGTGGTGTCAATAATTGATCTTAATACAGCAAAGCAGTCTGCTCCATGATCTGATTTGAACTGGCCTGAG
>CAILMA010000490.1 GCA_903835145.1 uncultured Bacteroidota bacterium | reverse complement strand
TACCACTGCGACCTGTATAGAAAAGCAGACGCTTGATGGGAGCTGGTTGTACCGTTTTCAGTTCCCTGAGTCCTTTGCAGCTCTTGTAATAGAGAAGGGCAGCATTTGCATCAATGGTGTTAGCCTCACCGTTTTTAATGTGGGCCGCACTGAATTTACAGTTACAATAATTCCTTATACCTATAACCACACGAATTTCAGCAGCCTTGAGGCGGGCGATAAGGTGAATCTGGAATTTGATATTCTCGGCAAGTACGCACTCAGAATGTGGGAATTGAAGAACGCTTGATGTGTGCTCCCTGACCGGAATACTGTTAGTATTCTAATAAATATTTGACTTATAATCGTATAACTTTACAAATTGAAGCGAATTGATGCGTTGTGCCGTGTGTTTTCTTCATTCCATGTGAAAGCATAATAGTACTTGAAATTCAAAGCAAGGCTAATAAAAAAATGTGCCACTTTTTCAGGGTGGCACATTTGCTATTTATAAATTTAAGGAATTTATCAGGCGTTTTCTTCCCAAATCTGAGCAAGATTAACCAGCACTTCCGTTGCTTTTTCCATATCCTGCACGCTCACATACTCCTGTTTCGAGTGGATACCCATCTCGCCAGTGAATAGGTTAGGGCAGGGCAGCCCCATAAAGGACAAGCGTGAACCATCGGTGCCACCTCTCACATTCATTCTGTTTGCAACCATTCCTGAGCGTTCGTAAGCTTCCTGCGCATGGTCCATTACCTGCGGGTATTGATCCAGAATTTCTTTCATATTGCGGTATTGTTCCTTCACTACGAATTCAGTTGTGATACCCGGAAACATTCTGCTGGTTTCTTCCACCAACGCTCTCAGGCGCTCTTCGTGGTGTGCCAGTCGTGCAGTTTCGAAATCGCGTACTATAAACTGAACTGTCGCTTTTTCGAGCGCACCAACTATTGAGGTGGGGTGTACAAAACCTTCATAGCCTTCGGTGGTTTCAGGGCACCATTCGTTGCGGGGCAATAGATCTACGAATGCAGATGCGGCTTTTATAGCACTTACCATTTTGCCTTTAGCATAGCCCGGGTGTGCACTTACACCGTAAAAGGTAACTATAGCAGCATCAGCGGAGAAAGTTTCTCCCTCCAGGTGGCCGCGCTCACCGCCATCGAGCGTATAACCGAAATCTGCGCCGAGTTTCTGCATATTTACCGCAGCAACACCACGGCCAACTTCCTCATCAGGTGTAAACAAAATGCGGATTTTACCATGTTTAATCTCCGGGTGGGCAATGAGGTATGCTGCAAGGTCCATAATAATAGCAACACCGGCTTTATCATCGGCACCAAGCAGGGTGAGGCCTGATGCGGTTATGATATCGTCGCCTATTCTTTCTTTGAGGTAGGGATGGTCTTTGGTGCTGATAACAACGGTAGGGTCATCAGGCAACACTATATCTTGTCCGGTATAATTGCGGTGAAGTATTGGTTTTACGTTGGTGCCGCTACAGTCGGGCGCTGTATCCACGTGTGAGCAGTAGCACAAAACGGGCACATTTTTGTTGCTTGTAGCGGGTATTGTGGCGTAAACATAGCCATGTTCATCGAGCTCAGCATCGGTAATGCCGATTGCCAGAAGCTCCTCAACCAGTATCCGGCTCAGGTCTTTTTGTTTTTCCGTTGATGGTTGCGAAGGTGATGCCGGGTCGCTCTGAGTATCGACCTGAACATATTTCATGAAACGCGTTGCTGCAGAGTGTTGGTAATTTAATAGTGCCATATGAGTGTTTGAATGGCAAAAGTAGGTAACTTAGTTGTTCTATGAAAGGAATTGGATTAAGCAAAACCGACATCTCGGAAATTATAACAGTAACGTTTACACTGTTTGCTGTAATTGATGTGCTGGGGTCTCTGCCTATCATCATTTCCATCAAAAAGAAGATGGGCGACATCAATGCATTACAGGCCACGCTGGTATCTGGCGGTCTTATGTTGTTGTTTTTCCTTATTGGTGAGCAGATGCTGAAATTTATGGGGCTTGATATCCAATCGTTTGCAATAGCCGGTTCTATCGTTATATTTATTCTTGGGCTGGAGATGATACTTGGGCTGGAGTTTTTCAAGCACGACAGCAACGAAAAAACCAGTACGCTCGTGCCGGTTGCATTTCCGCTTATTGCCGGGTCTGGTACACTTACTACTGTAATGTCGCTCAAGGCAGCCTATGAATACTATAATATTCTCATTGCCATCTGTATTAACCTTATTGTCATTTACATAACGCTCCGGTCCGTCAATTTTTTAGAGCGCATACTGGGCCCGGCAGGTATTACGGTAATCAGAAAGTTCTTCGGTGTAATACTTATAGCCATTGCTGTGAAGATTTTCCGCAGCAACATAGTGGTGCTCAAATAGCACTACACGCCCAATAAACAGCTACAGAGCACACAAAAATTGCATGGTGTCTACACCATCGGCATAGTCGGCAAGAGCGGGTTTTTGTGCATCGCCGAATGGTATAAATCCGTGACCTATAATAGCTTGTATATCGGCACTTGAAGTAAGTTCCTGTTTAATTTCAGCCAGATTAGTATAATATTTGTAGTGTAATACACTTACAGCGGAGAAAGGCAGTTTATTTTCCACTATAAGCAACGATTCATTGCTCATATAAGAAACCCGGTTGAGCAGGTAAAGAGCCAGATGATAATCATAGTTGTTTTTATATTTGTTCAGGTCGGCATAGCTGTTGTGCTTGTTGAAGGCTTTGAGCATGGGTTCGAAATTGTATTCTTCCGGCACACACACTTGGGTTACGTTCCTGCAGCCAAGACCATAAAACAGGTAAACATCGTCCGCAAGGTTGCCCAGTTCCTCTTCGGTTTCAGTGCCATCAATAATTGCTACTGAAGTTCTGTTTTTGCGGATGATGTTGGGGACATGACCGAAATACTGCTGGAAATAGCGGGAGGTATTGTTGCTGCCGGTGGCGATATAGGCATCGCACCCGTTCAGTCGCTCTTCTATTTTTACTTGTTCCAGCACCTCTGGTTCCCATTCGCCAAGCTTGCCGAGCAGGAACGGAAGCAAAATATCGTCCTTCGAAGACAGCTTCAACCGGAGGTAGTGGCCGCTTATGAAACCGCAAACAAAGTCGTGGAAACCAACAAGTGGAATGTTACCAGCCATTACAATGCCGACGGTTTTAGGTTGGGCGGGTAGGGTGTAAGGTTTGGTCCATTCTGTGAGCTTTTCTTTCTGAAGGAAGCAGCTGATGATGTTATCTATTGCGAAAGTAATGTGTTCCTTGGTAAACCATGCGTTAGCGTGCATCGCATTTTCCTGAGCCAGCAGCCAGCTTGAATCATTTAATTGCATCCAGGTGCCGAGGTTGCTGAGCAGGTCAATACGTCTTTGTAAGTCTAAATTCATTAAATTTAAGTTGAATATTGCACAGGCGTTTATTAAACTGTACGCTGGCCGATTGCAAAGATACGGTAGTCTGCCTTTAGCCGGAAAGAAGTTAATCCCGGTTTTTGGTTTTGAATCGCTGTTTGTGAGGATGCCGGTGTGAATATGCTGATTTTTAGCTGAAAGGGTGTGCCCGGAATGCTGCAACTAATTCAAGTTGAGCAATTGCTTCATAATTATTACTTTTGGGCCACAATGAAGCACCTGCCTAATTTATTGACGCTTGGGAACCTGTTTTGCGGGTGCCTGGCTATAGCGTATATACTCACAGCCCAGCCCTATGTGTATCACAGCATAGCCGATGGCTCTCTGAGATGGATAATGGGCACCGAGCAAATATACATGGGTAGTTTATTTATTGGTATAGCCGCTATCTGCGATATGCTGGATGGGTTTACTGCCCGCGCACTGAAGGTGTTTTCGCCTATTGGCAAGGATCTGGATTCGCTGGCTGATGTTGTTTCCTTTGGTGTAGCACCGTCTATGATTATGTTCAAGTGTCTTTGGGATGCTACAATGGAAGGTCGCAATGCGATGGATGCAAGTATGCTGAGCATGGCGCCTGCATTCCTCATTGCGTGTTTTGCAGCGCTTCGACTCGCGAAATTCAACATTACAACATCTGATCAGAAAAACTACTTTATTGGTATGCCTACACCTGCAGTGGGTATTCTTATTGGCTCGTTCCCTATGTTTATATGGACCAACAATAATTATGTGGGTATGCTGCTACACAGCAAAATATCTATGTATGTTTTCATAGCGCTTATTTGCTACCTGATGGTTTCGAAGATTAAGTTTTTCAAAATGATACCATCAAAAATGGCATTGGCGTATTCGTGGCCGCAGTTGGTTATTGTTATTGGTACGGCGGCAGCTTTCCCATTTTTAAAATTCGCTTCAGTTTTGGTAGCCTTTGTACTGTATATTTTGCTATCATTGGTCTGCAAGTATCCGGCTGAAGAAAGTGTAAATTGATTAATTCAAACTTAAAAACACAACATAATGAAATTCATTGCACATATCAATATTATGCCGCTTAAGGAATTGCTTGACCCCCAGGGTAAG
>CAILMA010000489.1 GCA_903835145.1 uncultured Bacteroidota bacterium | reverse complement strand
GCAGGGTTTTCATAATGGGGAACCATTGCCAAAGGATCTGCACCGGAAAACATTTGCTTTTGCAGTTTGTCTTTAAGATAGGTTTCCAAGGCAATAAATATAGAAGTAGCATAATAGGGGTAGCGTTCACTTAATCCTTTCAGCGTGAATTTATCTTCCCCAACTTTTTCAACTTCATACTCAACCATTTTGCGAAGGATACGTTCTTCAAATTCGAGAATATCAGGACGATCTTTTTTGAGGCTTTCAAAGTCCTCAAAGTATTCCTCGGACTTGCTTCTAAATTGGGTGCTTTTACGTTGGAAGGTAGTCAGGACATAAAGAGGATAGAACGATTTGCCATGTTGCCTCATAGGGGCAAGGTTCCGGTTAAGGAAGAACTTGATGGTTATCTTGGAGAGGTTCTTTTTCATGCTAATCCTAAAGTTTACAAAGCTAAGCAAAGGTTTGTTCAAAAACAAGTTTATTTCAACATATTTTTCAACAAGTTGAGTATCATTGTTGATTTATCCCTAAAAGACGGATAAACGTATAGGATAGACGTCTAAAAGACGTCTATTACAAGTGTATCTAAAAAAAGTTGCATAAAAAAAATAGCCTGTAAAGTTCACAGGCTATTTTTTTTACTGGAATATTCAACTTATCTCAACGTCAAGTAGGGCAGGGAATTTCACCCCACCCTCTCACGGAACCGTACTTGAACCTCTCGGCTCATACGGCTCTTCTCATTGTTCAGTCTTATGGCAAAAAGCCATGTTGCCAATGTACAAATAGAAAAGGTTGAGATTTAGCGACTCTTCTGAGCCACCGGATCGCTCCCCAGATATTACTGCGGTACCGCTTGTATGTGCATCTGACCCACTTGAAAAGACGGTTATTGAGTATATAAAAGAGTTTCTTTCCTAATTCGGATTTGCGAAACTTTCCGTAATAGTTTATCCAGCCGCTGATCCTTGGATTCAGCATACTGGCTATTTCTTCCAGTTTCCTTCTTGATCTCTTATGTATCCCCATTCCCCTGATCTCATCGTTTATTCTTTTCGCTGCTCTGTTGCTTATGGCAGGAGAGTAGCTACAAAATATACGACCGTGAACGCCGATGCTCTCTCTCGGCTTGAATGTATGCCCGAGAAAGTCAAAGCTCACTATTGGGTGTGAGCGTTTGTTACGAGAACTCGTCCGGCAATAAACAATCTTTGTCTTCTCCGGATGCAATCTCAATTTACAAGCTGCCAGTCTTTTCCTTACCAGGTCAAGTACATATTCTGCTTGCTTAGGTGTAGCGCAATGAATGATGATGTCATCTGCATACCGTTCAAATGGCAGGTCTGGAAATTTAATTTCCATCCATTTATCGAAACTGTAATGTAGAAACAAATTAGCTAATAAAGGACTGATTACTCCACCTTGCGGTGTTCCTACCGTTCTTTGCCTAACTATTCCATCCTTTGTCTGCACCGAAGCTCTTAGCCACCTCCCTGCATACAGTAAGACCCAATCATCTTGTGTATGCTTTTGTAACGCCTTAAACAATAACTCATGGTCTATTTCATCAAAGAATCCTTGTATGTCCAAGTCTATTACCATATCCAATTTCCTGCAATTCATGTCGGCTTGTTCCAGAGCTTGATGGGCTCTTCTTTGTGGACGGTAGCCAAACGAATTACAATGAAAAATAGGTTCTAACTTTGGTTCAAGGTATTTCTTCAATACCATCTGAGCTATTCTATCGGTTACGGTAGGTATGCCCAGTTTACGCACTTTTCCATCCCCTTTTGGTATCTCAACTTCTTTTACCGCAGGGGGAAAATAACTGCCAGAGGTAAGGCGGTTCCATAGCTTGTACAGATTATTGTATAAATCAGCCGCGAAATCTTCGAGGCTTTTATTATCAATACCTGCACCACCATTGCTTGCCTTAACACTCATGTACGCCTTCCATACCATTCTCTTGGTAATTGGCAATGACTTTGATTCGTCCATTCTAATCCTCCCACTTTTAAATGGTTGTTAAAATAAATTCGTCCAATGAGCTACAGCCTTCGCTCCATTTCCATTACAGAAACTTCATCACTACTACGCTGTAGTCCGCCGCAACAATGCACATCCTTACTATCAGCCTTGAGGGATTTCCTCTTGAACCTTTCAGTTACCATTGCATTGCTGCTTCTCCTGTTTCATAGAAAAGCCTGTATAAAAGTCGCACCCCTTCTACACCGGACACCGCACGGCCAGAAAATAAGTCGTCCGCCGTGCTTATCCCGCAGTTTCGGAAACACTGCGGTTTTGATGTCGTCGTAAGTGTTTCGATGCTTCATCAAGGGTTCACTTTCGTTTGCCTCTTTTATACGTACCTGATCGTAGTCATGCTACAACCTTTTCCCCTAACGCTCACTACAAAGGCTATTAACAAATGCAGCTTAGGGTGGTTTGAAAGCTGCTCTTATCAGCCGCTTTCGGAGGACCTACCTCCATCTTTTCTACAACGTACTATGAATAGTTGAGGTTCATAGGTCAGGACACACCACCAAACACTTTCTTCATCTCTTCTGATTTAAGGGTATCCACTACTTTAAAATATCTACGGGCAGTCTTCATGTCCTTATTCCCTGTAATAGCCATAGCTGTGATCAAGCTGCCTCCCTTGGCAAGAAAATTGGTCATGAAGGTCTTCTTGCTAACGTGAAAGGTTATAGCATCATATAAGGGTTCCTTGGTGGTTATACGTTTCATACCCTGATAATGGGTTTGCTGGATACTCCTTTTTAGCTTTGCCATTTTAGCCAGCTCCCTTAGTGAATCATTGATTTCAAACTCGGATGCCACTGGCAAGCAATGTTCCGGATGTCCTTTGTACTTCTTCAGTATGGCAGTTGAATAGGCATTTAATGGGATGGAATTGTTTTCGTCTGTCTTGACAACCCTGTAAACTATAAAGTCCTTGCGTATGTTTTCAGGGGCTAATGCCTTTATATCCCCATACCTCATTCCGGTGAAACAACCAAAGCAAAACACATCCCTTGTTTCCTGCAAACGCTTATCCGTAAATTTGAAATTATAAAGGCGTATGAGTTCGTCATAAGTAAGGTAAATGATCTCCGGTTCTTCTACCAGTTTTTTAAAACTCTTCTTTTTATAAGCAAGGTTGGTGTTGTATTCTTTATCGGTGGCATAGTTCAGGAACGCCTTAAGGTTCTTAATTAGATTGCCTGTATAGTTGTTCTTAACTCCTCGAATGGTAAAACAATATTCAAGGAACTTGTTGTAAAAGTTTTGGTCAATAGTATCAAAGTCTAATCGGATTCCTGAGAGCTTGCTGAACTCCTGAAGTATTGTGAGCGTACTTTTAAGATTCCTAATGGTTCCATCGCCTTTGGTAAGTTTTGAGGTTTCCATGAACTCTGCGTAGGCTTGTAAAAAAGAATGATGTTGTTTTACTACAAGCTTATCCTTAAGCCCGTCCTTGAAATATCGGACAGACAAAGGTGTTTTCAAGGCTTTGGCAGTATCAATCAATCCATTTACTTTAGTCTTGAGGTCTGTCAGGTCATTGTTGATATTGGAAGCCTGAGTAAATCCCTTTTTTGCTTTTTGGTTTGCAGCATCCCATTTTGCAGCATCTATCCTGTGTCCCGTATAGTATTGAAGCCGTTGTCCGCCAAAACTGTAAAAAAGAAGTATTGGAACATTCTCTGTAAGGAGTTCGCCCGTTTCCTTGTCTTTGCGCTTTTCAAGGTAGAATTTGATGTCAGCCATAGTATCTTTTGGTTAAAGGTTAGTGCAGATATTCACATACGAATAAACATACAGTTCTACCTTTATCCAAATCTATGCCAATAAACTTAGATTTAGCTAAATTGTTGAAAATAAATATTTTAAAAGGGTTATTTTGCCTTCCTCTACTTGGCTGAACTGTTAATATTCATCCTTTCAGGATGACAACTCAGGGGCTTGGTGATTTTGTTAACTGATAACTGTTAACTGCCAACTGTATTACGACCTTCTCAACACTTCGTCCACCATACCGTAAGCCTTGGCTTCATCGGAGCGCATCCAGTAGTCGCGGTCACCATCATGGGTGATCTTTTCCTTGGGTTGTCCGGTGCAATCGGCGAGTATTTGATAAAGTTCGTCTTTCAATTTCAATATTTCACGTGCAGTGATCTCAATATCAGTTGCCTGACCTTGTACACCACCCAGTGGTTGGTGAATCATCACACGGCTATGCGGTAAGCATGAACGTTTTCCCTTATGTCCGGCAGCCAGTAAGACAGCAGCCATAGAGGCAGCCATACCGGTACAGATCGTTGCCACATCAGGAAGTACATAATGCATAGTATCAAAAATGCCCAGTCCTGCATAAACGGAACCACCGGGGCTGTTTACATAGATCTGAATGTCCCTTTTTGCATCAGAACTTTCCAGGAAGAGCAATTGTGCCTGGATGATGTTCGCCACATCATCGTAAATTGGAACGCCCATGAAAATGATCCTGTCCATCATCAGGCGGGAAAATACGTCAATAGCCGTTGCATTCATCGGCCTTTCCTCGATTACATTAGGAGTAATGTAATCCATTGTGGTATAATGCCTGTTCAATGTCAGGGAACTTATGCCCCTATCCATGATGGCATATTTATCGAATTCGTTTTGGTATCTCATTGGTAATAAAAATTATTTTGCTTAATACTTATGACGAAAGTACAACAGTTTTATTGTTTCCGTTCAAAATCTCAAAAAACTCAGTCCCTCACTCCCTCACCAATTCGCAATTTAGTCAACCACAACCTCTTCCTTAATCTGCTTCATTTCCGAAAGTGCCTGTGTGCTGATCTCTTCATTGGTGGTCTTTATTGCACCCAGTAAGTAATCAAATACTGCATTGTCTTTCAATACCATAACTGTCCTGCTGTAATTGCTGTCCTCGCTAAGGTAGTTATAGGCATATTGTTGCAATAATTTACCTTCCGGTTCCGGTTGCCCCTGTTGCATAAACTGGTAACGGATGCTGCTGATGGTATAGGAAATGATATTTTCTTCGGTGATCTTGATGCCGTTGTTTTCAGCAATCACATCGGAGATCAGTATCCATTTAAGTTCGTCTTCAAATTTCGCGAATTGTTCCCCAAAATTTTCCACCCCTTCTTCAGATTTGGCATCGTAGGAAATGAGATAATATTTTTTCAGGAATTCCTCCGGCATGTCCACTTGTGTATTTTGCGGCAATTGCTTGCGTACTTCGGTGAAGAACATATTATCGGCTTCGCGCTGGTAATAGTTTTCCACGCGTTTTTTCCATTCCGTGCGGAATTCCTCTTCCGTGGTTACGGAACCCGGCTCCAGGTATTTATCAAAAAGCTCCTGGTTCATATCCGCGGGACTGATCT
>CAILMA010000488.1 GCA_903835145.1 uncultured Bacteroidota bacterium | reverse complement strand
TGCATCATTTCTGTGAATTGTGAAAATACCAAAAGTTTATGCCCGCCTGAGTTTTCTTCAATTTCCCGCATAAGTTCGTTTATTTTGGCACTTTCTTTCGTAGTCACTTCAGTATCTTTTACCAGAACCGGGCTATCGCAAATCTGGCGGAGGCGCAGCAGCCCCTCAAGCACATACATCCCAGCCTTGGCCATGCCAACTTCTTCTATTTTTTCAAGCAAGGTATTTCTGTAATAATTTTTGTAGTCATTATACACAGCCTTCTGTTCGCGGCCCATTTCGCACCACAAAACGGTTTCAGTTTTGGCTGGCAGGTCGGTTGCCACTTGTTCTTTTGTGCGGCGCAGCATAAAGGGGAAAATGAGCCTGCGAAGCTGGGCACTTTTTTCCGTGTCGTTGTTTTTGTCAATAGGGTTTGCAAACTCGGTTTTGAAAAACTCTTTATTGCCCAACAGCCCGGGGTTTATAAAGTGGAACTGGGCGAATAGGTCGAACGTATTGTTTTGTATAGGTGTTCCGCTAAGTATCATACGGTTTTTACTTTGCAACAATTGCAACGCTTTGTTGGTTTGCGCTTCAGGGTTTTTGATTGCCTGACTTTCATCGAGAAAGATGTAGTGCCATTTAAACTGCCTGAACTGTTCAAGGTCGTTGCGGATGATACCATAGCTTGTGATAACAATATCGAAGTCATTAAAATGGGTTTCGGTGAGTTCACGCACGAGTCCATAATAGATGTGGTACTTGAGCGCCGGCGCAAATTTTTTGAGCTCACTCTCCCAGTTGTAGATGAGCGATGTAGGGCAAATAACGAGATGTGTAGCACCTTTGTACTTGTGTTTTAAATATTGCAAAAAGGTAATTGCCTGAAGGGTTTTACCCAATCCCATATCATCGGCAAGGCAACCGCCCCAGCCGAGCTCATCCAACGTTTGAAACCACTGAAAGCCACTGAGCTGATAGGGGCGCAGCGTGGCTTTTATGTCTTTATGAGGTTTTACTGTTTTTACATTTGCTATGTTGCGAAGGCGTTGTTTTTTTTCTTCTATCTCCCTTGTTATTTTTTCGTCATCTATTTGGCTGTAAAGTTCATCAATAAGTGTGAAGTGGAGTTTGCTTACTCGTAAAGAACCATCTTTTTGTTCGTCACCCATTTTCAGCAGCATGCCGTATTGTTTCAACCACGCTTCAGGCAGCACACCGAATGTTCCATCACCCAGTACCACGATATTCTGTTTTCCCATTACTGCTTTCTTAATGTCCCGAAGGGTCACCATCTGGTCGCCAAATGATACCTCAATCTGGAGATCGAACCAATCGATGCCTGAGCCTGCTTTTATTTCGAAGGTTGGTTTATTGGTGTTGTAGCGGTGCCGTTTAAGTTCCTGCATACCTAATACAGTAATGTCGTTGTCCATAAGCAGCCGCACTGTTTCTAAAAACCAGTTGTTCTTCATAGTATCCTCAAACTCAAGGAAGTAAAACTGATTGCCTGGAGGTTTCATGAATTTCGGGTGAAGGCTACGAAGGCTATCAAAAAAATGTTGCTCCTTCGCTCTGTCCCTTACAATCATTTTATATCTGCCATCGGGCTGCAGCTGAAAAATGTTTTCAGGATTTGGGGTATATTTCAGCACGAGCCCTTCATAATCATATTGAGGCTGCAGTACCAGAAATTTATTATCAAGTTCATGCACGAGCACCTGACATTTTATTTCAGGGGTTATTTTTTCCACGCTCAAAGTATCG
>CAILMA010000487.1 GCA_903835145.1 uncultured Bacteroidota bacterium | reverse complement strand
GCAGAAAACATACCCATAATAGCTGCGATAACTACGTGAACATGGTTGTGCAGTGCTTTTTCTGTGCCGAGAATGGTAAACAGGGAAATACCAAGTGTATCGAAGATGAAGAATGTTTTGCGAAGCCGGGTGAGGCTTGTATAGAAGACACTGGCCAAAACTATACCGGTGACAATAACGTATATAAAATGTACGTCGCTCACCCACACCAGCGGATAGGAACCAATAAGCAGATCGCGGATGCTACCACCGCCTATAGAAGTAATGAAGGCGATGAATGTTACCCCGAACCAATCGGGTTCCGATTTTTTGTTGGCAACAAGTGCGCCAGACATGGCAAAAAAACCGGTGCCTGCCAGCTCGAGCGCATATTGAATTGATAAATTTTGAAAAGCCATAGGAGGTCGAAATTTAGGAAAATGAAGAAAGAGCAAAATGTTTTTCCGCTTAAAAATAAGGCGCTGGGAAATTTGCTGCGAAAATAATAGGATTTTTTTAGTCTACTCATTTAGTAGACTATTTTTAACAAACACGAAAAAAATCTACAAATCAGTTGTAAATCAATGGGATACAATTGCTATCTTTACTACCCAACTTATTTCTTATGACGATTTTGCGAAAGCATAATGTACCCTGTTTTTCTTTAACAAATATTATAATTACAAAGAATCAGACCGATGTTATCAAAAAAAGCGCAATATGCGATTAAAGCTGCCGGGTATCTTGCCGAGCGGTACCAACAAGGGCCAATTCAAATACATGAAATTGCTGAGAACAAGAAGATACCCTTAAAGTTTCTGGAGAATATCCTTTTGATGCTCAAAAAGGAAGGTATTTTTGAAAGCAGGAAGGGAAAGGGCGGGGGGTATTTTTTAGTTACCCCACCTGAAAAAATCATGCTTGCCTCGATAATAAGGATCGTCGATGGCCCTATAGCTTTGATACCCTGTGTAAGCCTGTATTTTTATAAAAAATGCAATGATTGCGACGAGACCGATTGCAACATTAAAAAAGTATTTGCAGAGGTAAGGGATGCAACGCTCAAAGTATTGGAAAATAAATCAATACTGGATGTAGTTTAACCTTACCGTTTAAAAATCAATTCGCTGTAAACTTATAGCCAATTCCTCTTATCGAGTGAAAATGGACAGGGTTACGCGTATCTGCTTCGAAATATTTTCTGAAATTGAGAATAAAGTTGTCTATGGTGCGGGTTGTAGGATAAACATTGTATCCCCAAACGATTTGAAGAATTTGTTCCCTGGAAACGACTTCACCTTCGTGTTCTATGAGTAATTTGAGCAATGCGGCTTCTTTCTTGCTCAGTTCTTGTTTCAAACCGTTTTTACCCACACATTCATGAGCTGCAAAATCTATTTTGCAGCCGCTAAATTCATAAAAATCGGCTACCGCCTGTGGTTCTTTTATTTTCTTATTTTTTGTAATGAGTTTGTTTACTCTTAGCAGGAGCTCTTCGAGGTTAAATGGTTTTGTGAGGTAATCGTCGCCACCTTTTTTTAAACCCTCTACCCTATCAGCACCAGAGTTGCGGGCACTGAGAAAAAGAATAGGCACATCGTTGTGCTGCATTCTAATTGTTTCACATATTGTAAGGCCGTCAATCTCCGGAAGCATAATATCAAGCACAATGAGATCAAAATATTCATTTTTTACCACTTTAAGAGCGGCAGGCCCTGTATCGGCCGTCGTTACTTCATACCCTTCAAGCTCAAGGTTAAGTTTGAGCGTTTCTCTGAGGCTTTCTTCATCTTCGGCTACTAATACTGTAGCTTTAGAGCTTTTATTCATATAAGCTTGTGTTTTCGAAAGCTAAAAGTAAGCAATAAGCGGGTAACCCAAATGCTAAAGTGTAAAAAGCGAAAGATCGAGCGCATAATAAGGCTTTGATATGACAGTTCTGTTACATTCTAACGAGGATACACAATCTATAGTAAAATTAGTTGTAATTATACTTGCATTTGTTACAATACTTCGTTTTTTATTAATTACTATGCCCTACTTTTGTATTCCTGAAAAATAGCCTGCGTCAAACCCAAAAAGATTTTTATAACAGCGAAATGCTAAAGACCGATATTTTAATAATAGGCTCCGGTATTGCCGGGCTAACAACTGCAGTGAAACTTGCCAAACGTTTTCCGGAACGCTCTATCACGATTCTTACAAAGGCCAACACCGATGAGACCAACACTAAATATGCTCAGGGCGGCATAGCCGTGGTAAATGACCTTGAAAATGACAGCTTTCAGAAACATATTTCCGACACCTTAGTTGCGGGCGATGGCCTTTGCAATCAAAAAATCGTTGAGATAGTAGTAAAAGAGGGACCGGAGCGGGTAAATGAAATAATAAGCTGGGGTACCCAATTTGATACGGACAAGGAAGGTGCATTTATGCGAGGCAAAGAGGGCGGTCATTCGGAGTTCAGGATACTGCACCATAAGGACATAACCGGCAAGGAGATAGAACGTGCTCTGGTTGAAGAAACTAAAAAATACAGCAACATAAAGATATATAACCACTGGTTTGTTGTTGATATCATTACCCAGCACCACCTTGGTTACTTGGTAACAAAATCGACTCCGGACATTACCTGTTACGGCGTTTATGCGCTTAATCTCAGGACAAATAAAATAGAAAAAATACTTTCAAAAGTAACATTGGTGGCATCTGGCGGAGCAGGACAAGCCTATAGAACGACTACGAACCCAAGGATAGCGACCGGCGACGGAATAGCGATGATATATCGTGCAAAGGGCCGGATTGAAAATATGGAGTTTATACAGTTTCACCCAACAGCGTTATATGAACAAGGTGTAAGTCCATCTTTCCTGATAACTGAGGCAGTGCGTGGTGATGGGGGAATACTGAGGAACAAGGACGGCGAAGCATTTATGGCTGGCTATGACCACCGTGCTGATCTGGCACCACGCGATGTGGTTGCGAGGGCTATAGACAGTGAGATGAAGCGCACCGGTACAGAGCATGTGTATCTGGATTGCCGGCATATGGACCATGACAAATTTAAGGAGCACTTTCCTAATATCTACTCCCGCTGTGCACAAACAGGTATTGATATTTTTGAGCAAATGATACCGGTAGCGCCGGCGGCGCACTACTGCTGTGGAGGCATAAAGACCGACGAATACGGAAAATCGTCGATAATGAACCTTTATGCTTGTGGCGAGTGCAGCAGTACCGGGCTGCACGGCGCTAATAGACTTGCATCGAATTCGTTGCTGGAAGCAATAGTTTTTGCGCATCGTTGTGCTGAAAGCATTGGCAATGAAATCGGGAATCTGAAATTTATGGACTCAGTGCCCGATTGGAATGCAAGTGGCACCTCAGAACCAAAGGAAATGATATTGATAACCCAGAGCCTTAAGGAATTACAGTCTGTAATGAGTGACTATGTGGGCATTGTGAGAAACGACATAAGATTGCGACGGGCGATGACCCGCATAGACTTGCTGCACGAAGAAACTGAAGATCTTTACAAAACTGCTGTACTATCGCCGCAGCTGGGTGAACTCAGAAATCTAATTACAATCGGCTATCTGGTGATAAAGGGTGCGCAATTCCGAAAAGAAAGCCGCGGGCTACATTTTAATACCGACTATCCCGAAAAAAGCAGCATCCTTCAGCAAGTGGTTCTGTAAAGAGGGCCACGAATTTTATTGAATAGAAAAACATCCACAATGACAAATACAAAGATAACATTTGAAGATATATCAGAAGAGCAACAGGATATATTGATTGCTCAGCTGAGTGAATTAGGATACGAAGGATTTGAGCAAAATGACACGGAACTTATAGCCTATATTCCTGAGGATCGGTTTACCGACCGCGAGCTTGCCGAAGTAGTAGGAGCACAAACTTACAAACGGGATATTGTAGCCAAACAAAACTGGAATGAAATTTGGGAAAAGAATTTTGAACCGGTAATTGTTGAAGATTTTTGTACGCTTCGTGCTGATTTTCATGATATTACAATCACTACAAAGCATGAGATCATCATTACTCCGAAGATGTCATTTGGTACCGGGCACCATGCCACCACGCAACTGGTGATGCTATTGATGCGCGACCTTGAATTTAAAGGCCGTCAGGTGTTGGACTTTGGAACTGGTACCGGGGTACTGGCTATACTGGCAGAAAAGCTTGGCGCACAATATGTGCTGGGTATAGACAATGACGATTGGTCGGTTGAAAATGCTACAGAAAACTGTGAACGGAATAACTGCACACAGATAACTATTGTGAAGGTGGACAGCGAAGAGTTGCCTGCGATACAAACTGACATTATACTGGCAAATATAAACCGGCATATATTGCTGCAATACATGCCGCAGCTGTATAAAAACCTGCGGCAGAACGGCACTTTGATCATGAGCGGGCTGCTTGTTGAAGACCGGGAAATAATAACTGAAAGTGCTTCAAAAAACGGCTTCAAGTTTGCAGAATATAAAGAATTGAACAAATGGATTGCGCTTGTATTCAAAAAATAACTTTCCATTTAAGAAAATT
>CAILMA010000486.1 GCA_903835145.1 uncultured Bacteroidota bacterium | reverse complement strand
GTTAAATTATTCGCTATTATTTTTCTTCCTCTAATTTTGTTTTTTACGAACTTATCGTATGCGCAACAAATTACAGCTGAAATTACAAAAACTGTGCCTATCGAAAAAGGCGCGGATCCACGTTTAGCCAAGAAGAAATTACAGCAACTCTTGGACACTGGTGTCATCAGAAATCTGTTGGAAACATCTTTCGCAGTAAAGATCACCCCAGCGGTTGAAGCAAAATTACCTGATCTTATTGATTTGCTTAGTGGTTCAATTCAATATTCTTATGAGCCCAGTGATGGGTTAGATTTAAAAGGTCGCGCGAAGTTAACAGTTGCCACTGCCAAGTTAACTGAAATATTACGAAACAAAGAGATTGGTTCGGGTGATATCGCTGCTAAAAGATCTACTATTTTGGTCTCAATTGATGAATACGTTGGCGTTGCAACACAAAATAGCGGTTCAACTCCTACCGAAAGCAAGGTTACCTTTTCGTCTGACAAAAGCTCATTTTCTGATACCAGTTCAAAATCAGCTGGTTCTCAGTCTGAGAGTGAGTCAAGCTACAACAAAAAAGATGTTGCCTATGCCTCTAAAGACACTGTTGCAGTCGCAGGTAAATCATCTTCTGCCGTGGCTGCCCGTCAAGACACAGCAGTTGCTGGTCGACAAGATACCGCTGTTGCAGGTCGCCAAGACACTGCTGTAGCAAGAAGTAACGGCTATGGATCAGCCGCTGGCGCTCAATCAACACAATATGCTGGTGCGCAATCTACTCAATATGCTGGGGCGCAGTCCACACAAGTCGCTGCTGCACAATCTTCACAATATGCAGGTGCTGCTAGTTCAGAAAAGGCTTATTCTGACAAGTCGGTTGCCGCTAGCTCCGCTTCCTCGCAATCTGCTTTTAACAATCAGCAAAACAATATTCAGCAAAAAACCGATAAAGTCAGTTACACCATTGAGACAAAAATGCCTGACTTTAACAACGCCAAGCCCATGAGCAAAGGTGTGCTGGGTGCCAAGCTGGGCGCAGAGTTTATTGCAAACGGTTTGGAGCTAGCGAGTGAGAGTACTCTTCGCTCAGAAGGCGGTCAAGTATTGACGATTGACACTATTACTAAAAATGGTCGCATTGATTATTTCAAGGAACAAATTAAAAAACGTGGTTTGAATGCCGACGTTTGGGCCAGAGGATCTGCCAATTACAACATCTTAGGAACCGTGGGCTCACAGACCAGTTGCAATGGAAGTTTATTCGTAGAATCTGATTACATTGAAACCAATAAAGTGTTTTTTAATGATTCACTCACCGCTAAGGCAACAGGACAAGGTGATCAAGAATGTATAGCGCGTCTTGGTATTGCCTTGGCTTCTTCTTTAGCTAAGTCTTTGGCTGAGCAAGCAACCAAAGCCCTCCAAGCAAAAAGTTCGCGTGGCAATGCTTACACCCTTTACCTCTACAGCGCAAGCAGCTTGAGTAGAGGTGATCGAAGCACATTTACTGAAGTCTTGAAAGCTGTTGATGGAATCAAATACAGTGACCCACTCTTGAAGGATTACTACATGGCCATGGAAGTGCAATTGTCTGGTGATATTACAGGTACGCTAGATAAAATTTTGAGTCAACTTGAAAAAGCTGATTCAGCTTGGAAAAAATCTGATTTCTTGACGAAAGATACGAAAATTTGTATAGGTTTAGAAGGTAAGGGTGCATGTCCTCAAGACTTTAGGTGATTCGAGTATGAAGTTATCAAAAATTATTCTGGCTGGATTAGTGTGTTCTGCACCCTTTGTGAATGCCAGTGCGGCAGCTGAATTTCAGTTCTACGTGGTCCCTCTCAGTGGACTTACTGGAATTTCCCAAGCAGCTAACGAAAAATCAGTCAGTAATGCTCCTAAATATAGTGGAATGATTGACGCCAAATTTGCAGATATAATTTTTGATGATGTCTCTCAGAGGAAAATAAAAACTAGATTTTTAAACAACACGCTAAAAGCATTTCCCACCTCTGTGATTGGACCCAGTCAAGTTGTGGAGGATGGGAAATCAGGAAGTTACAAGTACGAAACTTACGATAATGCTGGTTGCCGTCCTTCATTTACGGCGCCTTACAAAGACACCTATGTCATTTCGATTGGGGTAAGTCGCCTTTCAGTTTATTTCAACGATTTCAGCTCATTGGGCAGTGACTTCAGCCAAGTTATTATTCCAGTCACTTATACAGTTCGTCTTGTCAAGCTGGATGGTGCTTCCGTAATTTTCTCTCACAGCGAAACCATAACATCTCAATACAAAACCACCTCAAAGGAACTTTATCTAAATAAAGATACTAAAGAGGTCAAGCCTGAGATTATCGCTAAAATTAAAAGCGCCATTATTGATACTGATTCAGGAAAGATCATTGATGGATTGGTTGATTACGCCGTTAAAAATTTTAATCCAAAAGTAACAGAGGCAACCGTTATTTTTAATGATGGAAAGTATGTTGCTTTTGACAAGGGTAGCGAAATAGGATTTATCACTGGCGAATTACCCGATGTCGATACCAAGGAGTACTATGGATTTGACGTTAAATATGCCACTGATGGCTTAGCGATTGCAGTGGCGGAAGAGTCTTCTCTTGAAAATAAAGCCAGAATATCTAGGTTGAGGGTAGGCGATAAACTCAAATTCGTCTTTTCCAAGCAAGGCGTAGATGATGCTAAACCTTCTGTATTGGCTGTTCAATACGCTATTGATAAAGCTGATGAAAAATTAACTAAAGAACAAATCTTATCCAATTCTTTGATCGCGATTGTTTCAGATAATTTGGGTTCTAAATTACCCTTCAATTTACTCAAAGAAGACCCCGACTTTGTAAGATTAAAAGATAATATTCAAGCAGAAATTAATTGCTCTTCAACCATGTGGCCGAAAGTTAATGGATTTTCTGCAGCAAATACAATCAAAAGAAAAGATCCAGATCTATTTTTAAAATTAGATTATATTGTTTCTCCAGTCTTTACAGCAATTTCCGAAACAGGTGTAACCTCAACCGATTTCTTCAAGACTAATGTGGGCCTTGCATTAATTGATAAATCAAATTTCATCAGACAAAGATT
>CAILMA010000485.1 GCA_903835145.1 uncultured Bacteroidota bacterium | reverse complement strand
CAAGCCTGTCGGCCAGCGCCTGCAGCATTATCTTGTGGTAGTCATCGTGGTCTTCCACAAATTTCTGCAGGTGCGGTTCTATACCATGTATGCTCACCGCAAATGCACCAACATAATCTTTTGCACCAGCAGTCGCCGGCATCACAAAGTCAGCAAGTGAGTAGCTGGGTTGCCCGGGAGCTTTCTTTATCTGCTGCCTGAGCATCTCCAGTTTATTGAGCTGTGCTCCTGCCTCATCCTTTACAACTATTGTATCAGGTGCGGTTTTCTCGGCCTCCCAAAATCCAATCACCCCCTTAGCCGTCAGCCATTTTTCTTTTATAATGGTATCCAGCATTTCATTGGCATCATTAAAAAGATTTGTCGCTTCGCGGCCTGTGTGCGGGTCATGCAGTATTTCCGGGTACTTACCCTTCATTTCCCAGGCTATAAAAAACGGACCCCAGTCTATGTACCCGCGTATTTCTGCAAGGTCAAAATCTGAAAATACCGTCACCCCGGGTTTGTTCGGTTTCGGTGGGGTGTATCCTTCCCATTTTATGGCTACCGGGTGCTTTTGCGCCTCAGCAAATGATATATATTGTTTTACTGTTTTCTTGTTTTCAAAGTCTTCTCGCAGCTTTACATACTCTTCGTTTATCCCTTCCAGAAACTGCTGCCTTGTCTCTTTGTTCAGCAAGTTACCCGCAACTGTTACACTGCGGCTTGCATCAAGCACATAAACCACACCTTGATCATATTGCTGCGCTATTTTCACGGCAGTGTGCATCCTGCTGGTTGTTGCGCCTCCTATAAGTAAGGGTTGCTTCATGCCGCGGCGTTTCATTTCTTTGGCCACATGCACCATTTCATCCAGCGATGGAGTTATTAACCCGCTCAGGCCTATAATGTCTACATTTTCTTTAATAGCTGTTTCCAGTATTTTATCAGCGGGCACCATTACACCGAGGTCTATAATGTCATAGCCATTACAGCCCAACACAACGCCAACTATGTTCTTGCCTATGTCATGCACGTCACCCTTCACCGTTGCCATAAGTATTTTGGCAGCTCCGGCATTTTCTTCATTTATGGTTCCTGCTGCTATGTGGGCCTGGCGCCGCGCTTCCTTTTCTGCCTCAATAAACGGAAACAGATAGGCTACGCTTTTTTTCATCACCCTGGCACTTTTCACTACCTGTGGCAGAAACATTTTACCGCTCCCAAACAGGTCACCAACCACGTTCATTCCATCCATAAGCGGACCTTCAATTACATCCAGCGGTTTTGGGTATTTCTGGCGGGCTTCTTCGGTATCAGCATCTATAAAGTCAGTAATACCGTTCACCAGTGCGTGTTTCAGGCGCTCTTCTACGGCTGTTCCTCTCCACAGATCGTCTTTTTTCTCTTGCTTATCCTTTGCCTTAACTGTTTCAGCAAAAGTCACCAGTGCCTCTGTCGCTTCCGGATTCCGGTTCAGTATTACGTCTTCACACAGCTCGCGTAGCCTTGGCTCTATTTCATCATAAACCACCAGGGCACCTGCGTTTACAATGCCCATATCCATGCCGGCTTTAATAGCATGGTATAAGAAAACGCTGTGCATGGCTTCACGCACCACATCATTACCGCGGAACGAAAAAGAAATATTACTCACGCCACCGCTTACTTTGGTGAGCGGCATTCTTTGTTTTATAATGCGGGTTGCTTCTATAAAATCGACTCCATAATTATTATGCTCTTCAATACCTGTAGCGATAGCAAAGATATTAGGGTCAAATATGATGTCCTGTGGATCGTAGCCAACCTGCTCAGTCAGAATTTTGTAAGCTCTTGCCGAAATGTTCACTTTTTTCTCCAGCGTATCTGCCTGGCCCGACTCATCAAAGGCCATCACAATAACCGCGGCCCCATAGCTGTGGCATATTTCAGCCTGCTCTATAAACTTTTCTTCGCCTTCTTTCAGCGATATCGAGTTAACGATACACTTACCCTGTATACACTTAAGGCCAGCTTCAATAATAGCAAATTTCGAAGAATCCAGCATGATCGGGATCTTCGCAATGTCGGGCTCAGCTTGCAGTAAATTAATAAATGTGGTAATGGCCAGTACACCGTCAAGCAGTGCATCGTCCATGTTTACATCCAGTATCTGAGCTCCGCTTTCCGCTTGCTGGCGCGCAACCGATAGAGCCTCCTCATATTTGTTTTCCCTTATGAGCCGGGCAAATTTTTTCGATCCCGTTACATTGGTTCTTTCCCCTACATTTACAAAATTCGTTTCCGGGCGCACTACCAGCGGCTCAAGTCCGCTAAGTCTCAAAAATGGTTTTATTACAGGCATTTATTCTATTTATTGCGCCGCAAAGGTAGTTCATTACACTATAGTATAAAATGCAAATACCCCATTAATTCAGTAGAGAACAGATTTGGTTCACGCAACCATTTTTAACTTAGACACCCTGTCGCAGGTCTGTAGCTCAGCTATGGCCATGCTGAACTTCCGACGCCCAAAAAACGCGGTTTGCAGCCGCCGTCCAAAACCAAACAAAAACCTATCGTTCACCGCCATTCTCCGACTTTCATTTAAGGTAACTCATAACTCATAATTCATAACTTATAATTCATAATTCATCATCGCTCACACAAAATTTTTATATTGTGCTTTAGAACGGGCAGTATGCAAAAAGAGAAGATTTTATGGATTGACTACCTGAGAGTCCTCGCAACTTTCAGCGTTGTATTCCTGCATACTTCCATTCCTCTGTTAGATAAATTCGACTCTGCGCCTGATATATTCTTGAAGTGGTGGATTGGAAACATTTATGATTCCAGTGTTCGATTTTGCGTGCCAGTGTTTATAATGATAACAGGTGCGCTACTTTTAAATAAAGAGATCCCACTGAAACTCTTTTTAAAACGAAGGTTTACCCGCATATTGTTGCCATTCGTTTTCTGGAATCTCGTTTACCTCTTCCTTCGGTACGATCATCGCGAGCACGCCGGGGTGATGGATGTACTGCAATGGGGCTACAATTTATTGCTTACCGATGCAGTTTCTTACCATCTTTGGTTCGTGTATGTACTTATAGGTTTGTATCTGTTTATCCCCATCTTAAACAAGTGGATATCCCATTGCACAGAAAGGGAAATGGAGTATTTTTTGATTATTTGGGTCTTTACCCTCCTTATCCGGTACCCGTTTCTGCCCATGCTGCGGTCATTTGTCGATTTGTCCTATTTTTCTGGGTATATTGGCTACTTGGTGCTTGGTTATTATTTGTCAGTAAAAAAAATAAAATGATTATCCCTTTGCATACCCATAGCTCGTATATGAAACAGCCACTACAAGTAACCTGTCAAAAATAGCTTCCTTCATGTACCTTCTGTTGAAACGATAGCAATACTCGTTGAGGTAATTCTGGAGATACTTATCAT
>CAILMA010000484.1 GCA_903835145.1 uncultured Bacteroidota bacterium | reverse complement strand
GTGCGGGTGTCATGTTTATACGTAAAGTAACTCTAACAATAAGTAGAGTTAGATTTTTTCCCGCGTTGCCTTATATTGCCGGCCTTCAAGTTGCGAAGCAAACAGTATGTTGTTGCACAAGTCATTAAGGCGGTTGGCTTCAGTAATACTCTTGCTTATAAGCCCTGTCCGCCGCTCCTCATTCAGTTTGTGTTTTTCTATGGTCTGCAAATTCAGCTTTATAGCCGCTATCGGCGACTTCAATTCATGCGTCACAGAAAGCATAAAGTTATTTTGCTGCCGCGATAAGATTATTTTCCTGCGGAAAGAAGAATACACAATTGTGGCACCAATTATTATTACCACCAAAAAAGCAGAACCTTCGCCTATATATTGCTTGGTTCTGCGGCTTAGGTTTTGTTCAAGTACGCTATACCTTCTCGTGTATTCAACAGGCGATTTTGCGCTGTCTACCGCTGTACGAAGATTTTGCACCTCAAGCGAATAGATGCGCTCACTTTGTTTTTGAAGGCTGTTGCCCCAAAACACAATAGCAATAATAATATAGGTGAGTAATAAAAGATAAATGGATGAAAACAGCCGCATAAATGCAAAAATAGCGTACTTACCCTACTAATTTGCTTTAATCATATCCAGCTTAAAACCTACGTGCAATACTTCAGGCAGCGGATTGATCCTCATGTTTTGTTCAAGACTAATTTCGTAGGTGCCCTTCCTGTTAAATTGTACAGAATCACCAAGACTCAGAAACACTCTTTCTTCATAAATAGCCCCAAGGCCCCTTCCCAGCCACTTGCCTGAAGGATCTGCAAGCAATACGTTTACCCTTTCTTTCTTTATAAGGCTATCGCCAGGCGTTTTAATATACATCCACATCCACAAGTTGCAATACGGATAGGCCTGCGAGTGCTGAATTATAAAGTAGGGGAGATACTTGGCTGTAGTATCAGAAATATCGAACTTGAACTTGGGGCGGAAGTTGTAATTCCATTCATTTTGAGGTATTGGCTCCTGCTTTTGGTAATAGGGCGATGGCAGACAACCTCCCAGCAGAAGGCACGAAACAACAAGAATTAAGAAACTTCTCAGCATGTTAGCAGGCAAATTGACATTAAAATATGGGATGCAGAAAACAATTTTTTCTTGCCTCCCACCGCAAAAATAAACCAGATGGCGTTAATAAACGATTTTAAAAGAAAGATTCTGCTGCTGTAGTAAATTATGCCACTGATACTGTTTTTTTACCGAATTGTATACTAAATTTGTAAGAGATTCGTTAAGTTAGAAAAACAATTTATGTTGAAGATTGGCAGATAATATTATTTTGTTCTGTAATCGCAATTGGCTGCAGCAAAAAAGCAGCTCAGGTACAACCCGCAACCCCTATCATCACTTCCACGGCGTTTGTACCCCATATCGATACCTTTCAAGGCTTGGGTGTCACCAAGATTGGGTCATGCGGTCCCTACACCAATGACTCTATCGCTGTAATCTCTATTTTTGTGAATCACCCTTCTATCGACAGCGTATTTATTTCCGGGAAAATAGTATCTACCGAGTATTACAACGATAATATACCAGCGTCAGCTACATTCGGCACATATCCAATGAATTTCAAATTTGCCTCAGATAGCTCCAATGTTTATACATCTCATCCTTACGATTCATGGCGCGATACATTTTGGCTAACGTCCGATAGTTTGCACTTCCGCATGTACAGTTCTCCGGGCAGTTGTTTATTTAATCAGCTTCAGTCCTTCGACGGTAAGAAATTGCCATAAAAATTGCCGTATTTTTACAGCATATGCCGGCAATACAAAGACTATCAGAAGTAGTTACCGAAATAGAAGATTCCATCCGGAACAGGTTTTCAGGCCGTACATTCTGGATTCAGGCTGAAATTGCAGATGTAAAGAAATACACCGACAAAAAATGGTGTTTCCTGAAATTTACCGAAAAGAGCGGCAACCTAATAGTTACAGAACTTAAGGGCGTCTTTTGGTCAAACACCTATGCTGCAATCACAAACTTTGAGCAGGCAACTGGCCAGGTTTTTGCCAGCGGTCTGGAGATCACTTGCCAGGTACGGGTGAAGTTTCATCAGCGTTATGGGCTTAATCTGGAAGTAATAGATATAGACTATGCCTATGCTGTCGGTAAGCTGGAAATGGAGCGAAAGCTTATAATTGATCAGTTGCTGCGGGAGCAAGTCATCGTTCAGGATGAAAGCTCAGGCAGGTATTTCAGCAACAACAACCGGCTGCCACTGCCCCTTTTATTTCAGCGCATAGCACTTATTACTGCTCCCGATTCCGATGGCCAGCGCGATTTCCAAAAAGTCATCAGGAACAACAAATATGGATTCGCCTTCTCAGTTACCGAGTTTCTGAGTCAGATTCAGGGCGATACCGCCAGCCGCATGATTTTGGAGCGCCTCAGTCAGGTTCAGGCAGCCCAAAGTAAGTTTGATATCGTTGTGATTGCACGCGGCGGCGGCTCTGATACCGATTTTAAATCGTTTAACGATTATGAACTTGCTAAGGCTGTTGCTGGCTTTCCCCTCCCCGTGCTTACCGGCATAGGGCACGACCGCAATACCAGCATCACAGACCTTGTAGCCCGGCAGATGCGCACCCCGACCGAAGTTGCAACATTCATTCTGGAGCACCATATGAGCCTGGACCGAGAAGTGGACGAGCTTAAAAAACGCTTGTACCGGGCTGCCGACCTGCGCATAGAACGGGCAAAGAATATGCTGGAAGCGTACCAGCAACGCATAAATAACCTGAGCCCGGCAACAATACTAAAAAAAGGATTCGCAATACTCTCCATTGATGGTAAAATAGTGACCAATCCTGACCTCATAGCAGTCAATGCCACCATCCAAGCCACACTGAAGAATGTCGTGATTGAAAGCACAGTAACGAAAAAGAACGAAAACGAAAATGAAAGATAAGATATCATACAGCACTGCATTTGCCAATCTTCAAGACGTAGTAAGGCAAATTGAAAATGAAGAAATTCAGCTGGATACACTGGCAGAGAAAGTGAAGGAAGCCAATGAACTAATCAACTTTTGCGAGTCGAAACTCCGCACCATAGCCGGTGAGGTAGGGGAGGCCAAAGCTTAGTTGCAGGAGCGCATTGTGTACTCCATTTGCACACATAAAGCAGGTCATGTAAATGCCTAATGGTCGCAGTACCATCGCTTAAGCCCGAAGGGCTTGAACTAATAATAGCCGGGGGTGAAACCTCCCGTGCCATATCGATTAAGCGGCCAATCCTGAAGGTGATTGAACATGGGCATAAACCGAAATGTATCGATTACCCCGAATTATATATTACTTTTATCAAGCGTAAAACCGAACGACGACCCTACACCCAGCTTGCTTCTTACGTTTACCGTTTGGCCATGAGCCTCTACTATGTGCTTTACAATAGCCAGCCCCAGTCCTGTGCCACCAATGGCCCTGGCCCGGCTCCGGTCGGCCCGGTAAAAACGTTCAAATATTCTGGAAAGATGTTGCTCAGCAATGCCCGGTCCGTTGTCTGAAATTTCAACATAGATTGATTTTTCATCCACCACGTAGCATCCTGCTGTTATCGTCCCGTCTTCATTGCCGTATTTCAGTGCATTCTCTATCAGGTTTACCAGTACCTGCTTTATCTTAGGCTTGTCAGCATAAACCCATATCGGGCGCTCCGTACCTTTCTTAAACAGCATCTGCGTCT
>CAILMA010000483.1 GCA_903835145.1 uncultured Bacteroidota bacterium | reverse complement strand
TTTCAGAATTTGTGTTGACTATACTTTTAAAACACCTCTAAAATAATACAAATTTTCTTTTCCTATAGAAGTATAAAGTGTCGATGTAGTTCGAAGGGTTGTCTAAATTCTTAGTGATTTGATTCCTTACCTCTGAACAGCTTTTCAGACCACTTAGGCTGGTATCACTGTAATATGCTGCTGCCCATTTTTTGCCTCCGGAGTCTATATTTACTATTCTTAGAAAGTAGTAGCCAGCTGAGGAGTCACTTTTACCAGGCAAAAGAGAGATATTTAGAAACCGGACATTGTTTATTTGCGACAAGTAGGCGAGTTCGTCAAATTCTTTCTTTCTCCATCTATCTCTTGCAAAAATCCGATAACTGTATTCATCTTTTGGTATGATATGAACATGTTCTGTCTTCCGGTCGGCTGAATGTTCGATTGTCCATTTTCCTATTAATCTTCTATCAATTTTTATTTCGGGCCGGTCATCGATGGGGAAATCTGAAAGGCCGCAGCCCTCAAATAACAGAACAAATCCAGCAAATAAGATCGATTTCCACATAATTTTGGTAGTAACGCTGCTTAGGGGAAATATATTTTGAGCCTGTAGTCTTGTTATACCGTTGGTTATAAACATTTAACAGGTGTTTAGCAAAAGTAGCCAACCTACTTTTTAACGCAATTATGATATTTATCAAGCCATGCATTGAGTAGATATTACGTACCTTGTCGGCTCAAAGAAGAACAATATTATGGCTCAATTGATCAGGAAAGAAGATGCTCTTGAATATCATGAAAAAGGAAGGCCTGGTAAAATAGAAGTAGTACCTACAAAGGATACCAAAACCCAAAGAGATCTTGCGCTTGCATACTCGCCCGGAGTTGCGGAACCCTGTATGGAAATTTTTGCCAATCCTGACGACGTTTACCGCTACACTGCAAAAGGCAACCTGGTAGCAGTTATAACAAATGGTACCGCAGTACTCGGACTCGGTGATATAGGGCCGGAAGCTTCGAAGCCCGTGATGGAAGGGAAGGGGCTATTGTTTAAGATTTATGCTGATATCGATGTGTTTGATATAGAGCTGAATACCAAAGACCCCGAAGAGTTTATAAGGGTTGTAAAAGCACTTGAGCCTACTTTTGGCGGCATAAATCTGGAAGATATAAAAGCACCAGAGTGTTTTGAAATAGAAACCCGGCTGAAAAAGGAATTAAAAATTCCTATTATGCACGATGACCAGCACGGAACAGCAATTATATCTGGCGCAGCACTGCTCAATGCGCTTGATATTGTGGGTAAAAGCATAGCCGATGTAAAAATAGTGATTAGTGGCGCTGGTGCTTCTGCTATCTCCTGTTGCAAAATTTACCTTGCACTTGGCGCCCGTGTTGAGAACATGTATATGTTTGACAGCAAGGGGCTTATTGTGGCATCGCGCACCGACCTCGATAGCCACAAGCAGCAATTTGCACAACATATTGAAACAATGGACCTTACAACTGCCATGATAGGAGCCGATGTATTTATCGGGCTTTCTAAGGGTGGGGTGGTAAGTAAAGAAATGGTAAAGGGGATGGGCGAACGCCCAATAGTATTTGCGCTGGCCAACCCGAATCCCGAAATATCTTATGAAGATGCGCTTGCAGCGCGGCCTGACGTGATTATGGCTACCGGCAGAAGCGACTACCCCAATCAGGTAAATAATGTACTGGGTTTCCCTTACATTTTCAGGGGAGCGCTTGATGTTCGTGCTTTTGCTATAAATGAAGAAATGAAGCTGGCAGCGGTAAAAGCGCTCGCTGCCATGGCTAAAGAACCAGTGCCGGACATTGTAAATGTTGCTTATAACAACATTAGTCTGGTGTACGGTCCAAACTATATCATCCCCAAGCCGATGGACCCAAGGTTGCTGGTAACAGTATCAATGGCCGTGGCGAGGGCTGCTATGGAAAGCGGGGTAGCAAGACTGCCGATAACGGATTGGGAAGCTTATGAATCAGCTCTTTATAAAAGGCTGGGCAGCGACGACCTTATTTTAAGGCATGTAATCAATAAAGCCAAACAAAGCCCTAAGAGGGTAGTATTTACGGGTGCAGAAAATATTAAGATACTGAAGGCTGCTCAGATAGCGCGCGATGAAGGTATTGCCATACCTATATTGCTGGGTAATGAAGAAAAAATCAGGACGATGATAAAGGATAACAATATCCATCTGCTTGATGCTGAAATCATTGACCCGAAGTGCGCAGCGCAGGAGAACAGTCGTGTCGTGTTTGGCCTCCAGTTTTTTGAAAAGAGAAAACGTAAGGGTGTAAACCTTTATGAAGCGCGTAAAATCATGAAACAGCGCTCTTTCTTTGGCTGTATGATGGTGGAAAACGGGCTTGCAGATGCAATGGTTTCCGGGCTCACCCGCAAGTACACCGATACCATAAGGCCGGCGTTGGAAATTATAGGCATGGAAGAAGGAGCGGGCAGGGTTGCCGGCCTCTATCTGATGCTCACTAAGAAAGGTCCATTGTTCTTTGCTGATACCACGCTCAACTTTAACCCTACTGAAGATGAACTGGTAGCCATAACGTTGCTCACAGCCAAGGTGGTAACGCATTTTAATATTAAGCCGCGTATTGCAATGCTTTCTTATTCCAATTTCGGAAGCAGTCCATCGCCGGAAGCAGAAAAAGTGAGTAATGCTGTAATGAAGATCAAGAAGCTGCACCCTGATTTAATAATAGATGGTGAGCTGCAGGCAGGGGTTGCTTTCAATAAAGACTTGTTGCGCGAAAACTATCCGTTTTCTGATTTGGTTAATGAATCGCCTAACATACTGATATTTCCTAACCTTGCTGCCGGCAACATTGCGTACCACCTGCTACAGGAAGTAGGCGGGGCAGAGGCAATAGGGCCCATATTGCTGGGCCTGAGCAAGCCGGTGTATGTATTACAACTGGGTAGTACGGTAAGGCAAATTGTAAATATTGTTGCCATGGCTGTAATGGAAGCACAAATTAAGGCACCGAAATAGTTATAGAAAATTGCCTAAAAATTCTTTTGGTGATTTTCAAAATGATAATTACTTTTGCAATCCTTTTACAGGATATTGTTAGTCCGATTGTGTAACGGTAGCACCACAGTTTTTGGTACTGTTTGTCTAGGTTCGAATCCTGGTCGGACTACATGCTGGAAAGGGGTCATTTTGAAG
>CAILMA010000482.1 GCA_903835145.1 uncultured Bacteroidota bacterium | reverse complement strand
CCAAACCTATCTAATGTTACCCCCGTAGGTCCCCATAAACTTGCATCCGTAGCCATAATACTGTCTCCACCACTACCGCCGCCGGCAATAGTTGTGATGATACCGGAGGGATCAACCTTTCTCACACAAAAGTTCCCCCAGTCTGCTATATAAAGGTTACCGCCATAGTCCACTGCAATACCCTCAGGGCCATTAAGCCCACATGCTGTAGCTGCAGTGCCGTCTCCTGCATAGGTCGTGGTGCCATTACCTACAATTGTACTTATAATGCCCGCGGGAGTCACTTTTCTAATGTAGCCACTGTCGTATTCCGTTATGTACAAGTTGCCCCATCGGTCAACTGCAACTTTTAAAGGGCCGGCCAGTTTCGCAGCCGTTGCGTGGCCACCATCGCCGCTGTGCCCCTCCGTGCCGGTTCCGGCAACGGTAGTTACAATGCCGGCAGGGGTTATTTTCCTCACCCTTTGGTTCAGCACATCTGCGACATAGATATTCCTGCCCGCATCTACCGCCACGCCTGAAATCCGACTGAACTGTGCCGCAGTTGCAGGACCACCATCTCCGCTAAAACCTTCGTCACGACTGCGGCCTGCTATATTAACAAACGAGCCGCTTGGCGTTACTTTGTACAGATTGCACCATGATGCAGCAAAGTAAACATTGCCTCCTGCATCAGTACACACATCAAGCGGGTCACCTATTTGTTCAAGTGTCGTTATTATTTGCCCTTTAGCATGAAAACTTGCTAATGCACAAACAAATAGTAATAATATGAGTTTCCTGTGGGTAAATTTTCCGGGGCGTTGCATAGCTTAATTTTTTTTCAAAAATAATAAACTTCGCATATTATCCCCCAAAAAAGGAACGAACGGTCGTTTTTCTTCACGAACGGCAAAAATGTTGATCTCGGGCATTTTGAGAGATGGCAAAAAACTAATCCCGCTGTAAAATCGCTTCCAACGTTTCCTTCGACAACGGCTTTGTCAAAAATTGTTTTATCATATTACTGTGCATGGCCTTCTGCTTATCCGCAACGTCAAGCGATGTGCTGATTAAATAAAGACTCAACTTATTCTGAATATCCGGCTTAATCTTCCCAAGCCCCTCAAGAAACTGCCAGCCATCCAATACAGGCATATTAATATCCAGAAATACTACCGTCGGCAATTCGCCCCCACCCATAAATATATTCACAAATGCATCCAACGCTTCCTCTCCATTCCAGTACGACGTTATTTCCACTTCGTTTTTGAGCTTCTTTATCGTTCGCTTTAATACTAATTGATACAATTCATCGTCATCAATTATGAAAATACGTTGCATGTTTTTTATTTTATAAAAATTTTAAATGTTGTCCCTTCATTCAGCACACTTGTCACTTCTATGTGCCCTCCCATTGCCTCTATCTGGTACTTGGTCATAAAAAGCCCAATCCCCTTTGCATCTTTATTATTATGAAAGGTCTTATACATGCCAAATAACTTGTGCCCGTTTTTATGCATGTCAATCCCTATCCCGTTGTCCTTAATTTCCAAAACGAACTTAGTGTTTGCCCGCTCGGGATGTTCTTTGTAAAAATCTATAAAAATTATCGGTTGGCGGTCAGGATGGCTATATTTAATTGCATTCGAAATGAGATTTAGAATAATACTATCAAGGTATGCAGGGTTATAGTTTACAATCGTATCCACCGGTACCCTGTTTTCAATGATCACTTTTCTGTTTTCAATCTGGCTTTGTAGTGTATTGAGCGCATGTACTATGTGGCTGTTGAGCACTTGTGGCTCTATTTCCACACTCAGTGCGTTTTGCATGGCTACCACATCATTAAGGTGATGCATCGTTTCATCAAGATGCTGCGACGCCCGTGCCAGTAATGCTATTACTTCGTCTTTTTCTTCTTCTGTATCAGAATCATTGTACAAATTCAGCAACCCATGTATATTCACTGCATGCATGCGAAGGTTATGCGATACGATGTAAGAAAAATTAGAAAGGCGTTTGTTTTGCTCCGTAGCAATAACGTAGGAATTGTTTAAATCAACTTCCAGCGACTTACTTTCTGTAATATCCTGCAAGGTTCCGAAAATTGACAATACCTCACCATTCTCGTCGAGATTGTGCTCCCCTATGGCTGCAACCCAGCACTCTTCACCGGTATTATATTTCCGTATCAGGTATTGCTCTGAGAATCTTGATTTTTCCGCTGTGGCTTTATCTGCTTTTTCACCGATGGTTTTTCTGTAGTCCGGATGAATGAGGTTCAGCCACATTGCCATCGGTTTCACATCGCCAGCCGGCAAACCTAATATCTCATCGAATGTAGATGAACTTTGGAATGTCAGCGTTTGCAAATCATAGAGATAGTTCCCTACACGGGCAAGTCGCTGTGCATCAAGCAGCCGCTTGTCTTGCTCCAGTAAAATCTCATGCGACTTTTTAAGATCATCACGCATAGTAACCAACGCCATTCCCAGCTGATCACTTTCTGATAAGAGCGTGAATCGATTGTCATAATTACCCTTACCTATCTGCTCTGCAAAATTTATCTTTTGTATAGCACCATCTATCATTTTTCTTATGGCATTATGCATCTGTCCTATCTCATCTTTCCGCTCATTTTCTTCTATAGGAATCACTTCGCCAATCGCAATATCCAAAATAATCTTATTCAGTTTCAAAAGAGGCTCTACAATCGATTTTTTCGAAAACCGCAGCGAAACAAGGCTAACGACAATCACTACTATCAAAGTTGCAAACAGAATCAAATAAAGGTAATTCAGCAAACTGGTGATATAACTTTGCTGACGCTCCAGATTGCTGTTTTTTGTACTGATCAATTCATCATACAACCTGTCATTAGCAACTATTTTTTTTGAGGTCACGCTATAAATATCTACGGCCCCATCCACCTTCGAATCGTTAAGGTAAGATTCATCTGTGCTCAATATTGATGTGATCTTTTCTACATTGTTTATTATAGCTTTATTGTTCGCGGCAATCTGCTCGTAATATTCAAATTCGGCTTTCTCACTCCATTTGCGGGCATGTTTGTCCAGCCGGTTACTCACCATCGGAAAATCCTTCATCAAAATATTAGTAAGCCGCTCCTCGTCTTTATTGTTCGTCATATAAATCCAGGTATTGGCAAGCTTCTTCACCTCCAATAACTGACCTTTAAGCTCCTTCAATTCCTCAATAGACGGCAAGGTCACATAGCGCATTTCCTCATTGGTCCTCTTATTGATGTTCAGCACATACAAGCAAAAGATACCGCTGATAATAGTGGAAATTATTATCGTAGCATATGTCGTCAGTAGTTTTTGGGCTATCCCTGCTTTCATTTACTATCCCGTGGGGTTTTATTAAACGGTAGACTATATTTTAGATTTAAAAAAAACTCTCGTCCCATCCCGGGCAGTGGTGCATGTAAGCTATTATAGGCCTGCAAATACAGTACCCTTTCATCTGTAATATTGTAAATGCCCACCCCTGCCGAAAACCCTTTGAAAATATGATCACTGCCCACATAAATATTAAAAGTAGCCTGGGGTTTAAACTCACTAATCACCGCCCTTCCGTTAGCATCAACCGATGCTATTCCATAACGGGTACCAAGAAATAAAACAGACGGTGATATATATATCCTTTTACCAGCATTCACACTTGCAGCCAATGTGAACTTGTTCTGGGCTGTCCCCAGCGTGGCGCCCTTATTTGACATCACTTCATTGCTGGAGTCGACGCCTTTATTTCCTATAGTGTAAAAGGAATAACCCATGCTCAAATTGCCAAACATGCCTTTGTATTTATATTCCAACTCAATACCCTGGCTACCGGTTATATTGTGTGCATTCCTATATCCATTCGGGTCCCCGTTCATCACCGAATCCTGCTTCACAAAATAACGAATAGCATCATGGGTGGTTATGTCAAACAGATTTACCGACAAAAACATTTCCTT
>CAILMA010000481.1 GCA_903835145.1 uncultured Bacteroidota bacterium | reverse complement strand
CGTATTGTTGAAGACGTGTGTAAAAACCTGTTGAAATATTCACCAAACGCTATTATCGTTGTAATATCTAACCCAATGGATACTATGACTTACCTGGCACTCAAATCTACCGGCCTGCCTAAAAACAGAATCATCGGCATGGGTGGTATCCTCGATAGCGCAAGGTTCAAATGCTATATCCAGAAGGAATTGAACTGCTCTCCTAACGATCTTCATGCAACAGTAATAGGTGGCCATGGCGATACAACTATGATTCCTCTTACCCGTTTGGCAACAATCAATGGTACACCGGTATCTAACATGATTGAGGATGACAAGCTGAAACAGATTGCAGCTGATACTATGGTAGGTGGTGCTACACTCACTAAGTTACTTGGCACAAGCGCTTGGTATGCACCAGGTGCGGCAGGAGCAGCATTGGTTGAGTCTATCGTTCGGAATCAGAAGAAAGTATTCCCATGTTGCGTATTGCTCGAAGGTGAGTATGGCCAGCAGGATATTTGCCTCGGTGTACCAGTAGTTATCGGTAGCAATGGTTGGGAAAAAATCATCGACTACAAACTTAACGACGAAGAAAAAGAAGCTTTTGCGAAATCAGCGGAAGCCGTTAGAAACATGAATAAAGTGCTCGATACACTCGTTCAGGTACAGGCTTAAGCCCGTTTTATACTCTATTTAAAAGACGCTCTACGGGGCGTCTTTTATCTTTTTATACCGTAAACACATACAATTACACCCATCGAGTTAGGCTAAAAATCGTCGGCAAAAAAATTTTTTTAACAAAAGTTGAAAATTTTTTGTTTGAAATATAATTAGCTGTACATTTGCACTCCCAACTGTAAAAGGGGTACTAACTTATGCTCATTATAGATTCAAAAGATTGCGAAAACATTGACAAGGCGCTCAAAAAGTACAAAAAGAAGTACGAAAAATCTCGCGTATTAAATCAATTACGTGACCGTCAGGCATTTACAAAACCATCGGTTAGACACCGTACTATGGTTTTGAAAGCTGTATATAAATTGCAACTCGCCAATGGCGACTTTGAAAATAATTAATAAATAGCTTTTCGAATTGTCGAAAAATAAATTCGTGTCCGTTACTGTAAAGTTGTAAATTTACAGTAACGGATTTTTTTATGGACGATGAAAAGCTGACCGGTTTTATACACTATCTCCAATTTGAAAAAAGATACTCTGCCCACACTATCACCGCTTACAAGCATGATCTGGAGCAGTTTAAAGCTTATCTCATTTCTGCTTTTGAGTCCAGCGACTTAGTTGCCGTTTCTCACTTTCAGCTCCGCAGCTGGCTGGCTTCCCTGAAAGAAGAAGAAAATACCCCAAAAACACTCAACAGAAAAATCTCCAGCCTCAATTCCTGGTACAAATTTCTAAAGAAACAAGGCATCACCGATAAAAATCCGGTGAGGTTGTTGCATGCCCAGAAGCTGCCAACAAGGCTCCCCAGCTATCTAAAAGAAAAAGAAACAGAATTCCTTTTCAATGAACTCACCTTCCCCGAAGGCTTCGCTGGCAGCACTGAGCGGTTGATTTGCGAGTTGCTCTACGCTACTGGCATGCGCCGAAATGAATTACTGAACCTGAAAGAAGCAGATATAGAATGGAGCCTGCGGCAAATAAGAATTTTAGGTAAGGGCAATAAAGAACGGCTCGTGCCCGTTAGTACTGGTCTGCTTGATTCCATGAGAGACTACTTAACGGAAAAAAGAAAAATGGAAACCTATAACAGCTCTGTACTCCTGAACCTCGCAAATGGTCAACCTTTGTACGAAGGTTACATTTACAGAACTGTAAAAAAATATCTTTCTTCAGCCACTACTCTTAAGAAAAAAAGTCCTCACGTGCTTCGGCATACTTTTGCTACGCATCTGCTGAACAATGGGGCCAATATACAAGCGATAAAGGATCTGTTGGGGCATAGCAGCCTGGCGGCGACACAGATCTACACCAATAATAACATCAGTCAACTAAAAGAAATTCACAAGCAAAACCACCCGAGAGGGTGAATTATTTAACAACGTAAAATTTGAGACTATGAATGTTCAAATCCAGACCGTGCACTTCGATGCAGATCAAAAACTTCTAGATCACGTAAATGCGAAAATTGAGAAGCTTTCTACTTTTCATGACAAAATCATTGGAGCAGAGGTTTATTTGAAACTGGACAATTTCTCTCACCAGGTGAAAGATAAGGTGGCCGAGATTAAAGTTTATGTACCCAAACATTCTTACTTCGTGAAGCACCAGAGCAAAAATTTCGAAGAATCTTTCGACCTTGCTTTTAGCTCTCTGGTAAATCAGGTGAAGAGGAAAAAAGAAAAATTACAAGTGTCACACGCTTAATTATTACTAAAATTACCAAAGCAAATATCCGTCTTAAGCCATTAAGACGGATATTTCCCTTTTAAAGAACAGCCGTTCAATTCACCGTTAATCAACTTAAGGGCACCTCTAAAAACTAAAAGGACATAAAAAGT